>CALALM010000282.1 GCA_937925565.1 uncultured Centipeda sp. | reverse complement strand
GCCCGACGGGCATGACACGCGTGCGCTTGCAGAGGAACTCGCGCAGCCCCTCAAGGGCTCGCTGAAGCTCATCTCCTGTATCGGCATTGTATTTGCAAATGCCTGTGTGTGGTCGTTTCTTTGGGCAATCTTTTTGGATGGTCCGTGGACGCTTCCGCTGATTCTCTTTATGTTCAATCTGACGGTGGCGATGGCGTTCTATCCGCGTACGCAGCGCGAGCTTGCCCCGCTCGGACATATGGCGCGCGAACTGCGCCTCTATGGCAGGATTTTCTATGCCCTTGAGCGGGCACCGCTGCACGGGGAAGCCTTCGCGGCGGTACTCGCCCCGCTCTTTGCCCCCGTCCGCGCGCGTCAGGCGCAAAGCCGTCTGACGAAACTCGCGCAGTGCGCGGCAATGCGGCGCAACTTTGTCTTTTTTTTCCTCGCGAACGGGCTGCTGCTCTGGGATCTGCACTGCATGGCGTATTTCTCGCATTGGCGCATGCAGGCGGGCGCCGCCGCTGCGGGCTGGCTGAAGGTCTGGGCGGAGGTGGAGGTGCTCTTGTCGCTCGCACGGGTAGGTCACACCCGTGCGGTGCATACGTTCCCGCAGTTCCTCGATGAGGCGGTGCCGCGCCTCGATGCGCAGGAGGCAACGCCCCTCGTCATCGCGGAGGAGACGGCGACACCGAATGATGCGCATCTCGCGGCGGGGACACTCGTCATCACGGGGTCGAATATGTCCGGTAAGACGACGTATATGCGGACGCTGGGCTCTAACGCTGTTCTCGCATACGCCGGTGCTCCCGTGTGTGCAGAATCCTTTGCGCTCACGCCGATGGCAGTCTATACGTCGATCCAGATCAGCGACGATCTGGCGGGGGGCATCTCGACGTTCTACGCGGAATTGCTGCGCATCAAGAAGATGATGCTGTACAGTAAACGCGGAAAGCCGATGCTTATTCTGATTGACGAGATCTTCCGCGGGACGAATTCTGCCGACCGCATTGTCGGGGCGCGTGAGGCGATCCGCCGCCTGACGCTGCCGCACGCGATTACGATTGTGACGACGCACGACTTCGAGCTCTGCGATCTCGGGCGCGAGGGGGTACCCGTGACGAACGCGCATTTTGAGGAGCACTACGAGGGGGATAAGATCCTCTTTGACTTCAAGATCTGTGCGGGGCGCTGCCGTACGACGAATGCGCAGTACCTCCTGCGGATGGCGGGCATCATGGGCGATTGAGGGGGCGTGGCTTCGCTTACGGGCATCGCCCTGCTGTGCACCCTACCGTGACATACCTCATAAAATCTGTTATAATAGAAAAGTCTTTTTATAAAGGAAGGGAATGCGGATAAATCTGCTGAAAGGATATGGAATGAGTGAGCAAGGTGCAAGACCTGCCGCGACGGCGGGGGTAATGACCGCTGCGGCGGTGGTTTATGCGCTTGCGGCGATCTGGCTGCCCATGCTGACGATGATGATGGGGATGCTCTGGCCGGTCTTTATTGCGCTTGTTACGGTGCGCGTGGGCCTTTACTGGGGGATTCTCGCGTCGCTCGCGTCTCTCATCCTCACGATGCTCTTTGCATCGCCTGTGACGGGGGCCTTCTTCGTGCTCTCGTTTGCCCCGACGGGGCTTGTCCTCGGCGTGCTCTTTCGGCGCGGCGCGAACACGGTGCGTGCGCTTGTGGGCGGGGCGCTCGCCTCACTTTGCGGCAAGGCGGCGGGGGCGCTGATGATGCTCCTCCTCTTCGGGCTGAATCCGCTGACGATGGATATCTCCGTGGCAAATGAGGCGATGGATGAGACGCTCGCCATGTATCGCTCGCTCGGCATGGATGAGGCACAGCTTGCAGAGACGCGCGCGGCGTCGGCACAGGTACTTGAGCTCTTTGTACTCATGCTGCCCGTCCTCTTTCTCGGCAGCTGCGTGATCGAGGTGACGGCCTGCTTCGTCGTTCTCCGTAAGGTGCTGCAGCGCCTCGGAATCCGGACGGACGGGCTGCCCGCGTTTACCGCATGGCGCCTGCCGATCTTCTTTTCCTATCTCTTTGCGTTCTCCCTGATCGGCATCTACTGGGGCACCACGCGCGATATCGCGTGGCTCTACCAAACGGCGCTGAACGGCTATCTGATTGCATTCATCGCGGGGCTCATTCAGGGGCTTTCGCTTCTGCAATCCCTGATGAAGCACTTCCGCGTTTCGTCCTTTGTGCGCACGCTCATCTATATCTTCATTGCACTGAACGGATTTATGACGCAGATCGTGTCGTGGACGGGGCTGTTCGATATCGCCTTTGACTATCGGAAGAGATTTCGGGAGCGCGACAATACCCGTAAATAAATATTTTTGCATATACCATATCCGCATAAAGAAGGTGATTCTATGCCGCGGAATTTATCCGCGTGGATCGACCTTACGATCCATCTGATCGTCATGCTTGCGCTCGCGCTCGTGACGTTCTGCTATAATTCCTACGTCGGAGCTGCCGCGCTTCTCGTCTGGGCGCTCCTTGCCGCATTTGCATGGGAACGGTGTCGTGATAGGGAGCGGCGGTTTGAACGCTACTGTATGGGCATTATCCGCAATGTCAACAATGTGATAAACTACGCCGTCGATTCCCTGCCGCAGTCCATCCTGCTTGTGAACAGGGACGGACATCTTGAGTGGTGCAATCATCAGCTGGGGGATTCCCTCGGCGGAGAGATGCCCGAGCAGGGGACGGCGGTCACGGATTTCTGGCCGAAGTTCAACTTTGAGGCGGTCTGGAGCACCGAGGGGGAGTACCGGCTCACCCATGAGGGGCACTCCTACCGCATCTGTCATCGGATGGTGCCGACGCCGCCGCACATGGATCCGCTGCTTGCGCTCTACGTGACGGATGAGACGGAGTTCGCTGATCTCGCGCAGCGGTTCCGCGAGAGTCGTGCGGCGCTCCTCTACATCCAGCTGGACAACTATGATGAGATCATGCAGGGGCAGACGGAGAAGGAGAAGTCCATGCTGCTCCTCGCCGTGCGTGAGCGGCTGGACGCGTGGATGAACGGGCTTGGCGGCTTTATGCGCGGCATCTCGGAGGGCGAGTTCGTCGCACTGATCGATCGGAAATCGCTCGACCATGCGATTGCGGAGAAATTTGACATCCTCGATCAGGTACGCAAGATCGTCAACTCCAAGGGGCTGCCCGTGACGCTCTCGATCGGGCTCTCGCTTGCGGGGGAGCAGTCCCTCAAGGAGCTCGGCGAGGAGGCGGAGGCAAAGCTCGACCTTGCGCTTGGACGCGGTGGCGATCAGGTCGCACTTGATATCGGCGGCAAGACACAGTTCTTCGGCGGCAAGGCGAAGGCGGTGGAGAAGCACACGCGTGTCAAGGCGCGCGTTGTGGCGCACGCACTGCGCGATATCATGGAGAGTGCGGACGAGGTCTACGTCATGGGACATCACAACGAGGACTATGACTGCTTCGGCGCGGCGATGGGGGTGGCGTGCATGGCACGGGCGCTCGGCAAGCCCGTGCACATCGTCCTCAGTGAGACGAACGAGGGCATTGACCGCATCCTCGACATGGTGGACAAGGACGAGGCATATGAAAACCTCTTCGTCCGCACCGGGGATATTGCGGGTGTTGTCTCGCTCACGGCGCTTCTTGTCGTGGTGGATGCGCATATCCCGCATATCCTCGCCGATCCGACGCTGCTCGAACGCATCCCGAAGATTGTCGTGATCGACCATCACCGCCGCAGTGAGAACTTTGTCAAGAATCCGCTCCTCGTCTACATTGAGACGGCATCGAGTTCGGCGAGCGAGCTGGTGACGGAGCTGCTCATGTACTTCGGGGACAATGTGCGTCCGACACGTCTCGATGCGACGGCGCTCTACTCAGGGATCGTGGTGGACACGAAGAACTTCAATGTCGGTGCGGGGGTTCGCACGTTTGATGCGGCGGCGTACCTCCGTCGCTCGGGCGCGGATCCCGTGCTCGTGCGGGCGCTCTTTCAGAGCGACTATGAGACGACGGTGGCGCTCGCGCGGGCAAAGGCGAACGCCGAGTATTTCCCCGGGGGACTCATCGTCGGCAGCATCCCGGAGCGCCTGCCGAACGGGCAAATCATCGCGGCACAGGCGGCGGACGGCATGCTGCGCGTGGACGGGGTGCGCATGAGCATCTACGTGTTCCAGATGCCGGGCGATGCGGTCGGCATTAGCGCGCGCTCGACGGGCGAGATGAATGTTCAGGTGATTATGGAGGCGTTTGGCGGCGGCGGTCATGCAAATGTGGCAGGTGCGCAGGTCAAGGGCGTTCCTATCGCCGTGGTGCGCGGCAACGTTGTCGCGCGTGCCAGGGCATATATAGAGGAGAGTGACCAAAGTGAAAGTGATACTGCAGGCGGACGTTAAGAACATTGGGAAAAAGGGCGAGATCGTGGAGGTAGCGGACGGGTACGGACGCAATTTCCTCCTGCCGAAGAAGCTGGCGCTGCCCGCGAGCAGCGAGAATGTAAACGTCGCGAAAGCGCAGGCGGGTGCAAAGGCACGCAAGGATGCGATGGCGGTCGATGAGGCGAAGCTCATGGCGGCGCAGCTTGAGAAGGTGGAGGTGGAGATCCCCGTCCGCATCGGCGAGAACGGGCGTCTCTTCGGTGCGGTAACGGGTAAGGATGTTGCCGAGGCACTGAAGAAGAGGAACATCGACGTGGATCGCCGCAAGATCACGATTCGCGGCGAGGTTGTGGGCGAGGGGTTGTACGAGGCAATCGTCAAGGTGCATCCGAACATCTCCACGACGATCAAGATTCATGTGAAGAAGGAGTAGGGGAAGAGTGTCCCTATCGACTTTACTTGGAGCCGATTTTTTCTGAACAGTAAAATATATGGTGGGAAATTTATCCATGGAGGAAGGCGATCTCCTGTAGCAAACCTAGTGGAGCAAGCGGAAGCGAGGGTACGTTCTGCCCCCTGCGGATTTTAATCGTTCAAGCGAAGCGCGTTTGGAATCCGCAGGTATTTAGGCGAATAAGCGCACGATCACTTGTGTAACGAGGGGTTTGCGAGGAGTACGCATAGCATAACCAATCCAAAGAACTGCGTACACCATCAGGAGAACAACTTGAACGAAGAAACCCGCTATAAAATCCAATTCATTGACAATGAGGAGGACGTGACGCGCACCGTGCGCCTCTCCCCGTGCTCTTTGCGCCTGCTCGCCGCATCTGCAGCTGTGGCAGCTCTCGTTTTCATGGCAGCTTCCGTGTTTTCCGTCTGCACATTGATGAACCGCTCCGTGCACGAGTCGGAGACCGCGCAGCTGCGCGAAGCGAACCGCATTCAGCAGGAACAGATTCTGCAGGTGTCGAAAAAGGCGTCCGCACTGCAACAGGATCTCGATCAGCTCCGTCGTTCCGAGGACGGGCTGCGTGCCATCGTCGGTGCGCCTCCTGCGGCGGAGGATGAGGATACCGTACAGGAGGGGACGGTTGCTCCCACAGGCGGTGCGGCGCATGATCTCACAACCGCTGAGATTGGCGAAGCGCTTGCGATGATCGAGACGCGCCTCGCCACACGTCGCTCTTCGATCGACCTCCTTGCCCGGAGTATGCACGAGAGCTTCCCCGGCGCAGTCGGTTTTGTCTCGGACGACGCCCCCCACACATCGCCCTCCATCTGGCCGACCGCAGGCTATGTCAGCTCGCCCTACGGTTTGCGTTTTGGCGGAACGGAGTTCCATCAGGGGATCGACATCGCCGCCGAGATGGGCACGCCGATTGTCGCGACTGCCGACGGCGTTGTCACTGCGGCGGGATGGAACGGCGGCTACGGCAACATGGTCGATATTGACCACGGCAGCGGTGTCGTGACCCGCTACGGGCACGCCTCTGCCATTGCGGTCACCGTCGGGCAGACCGTGCGGCGCGGTGAGGTGATCGCCTACGTCGGCTCCACGGGGCGCTCCACGGGTCCCCATCTGCACTACGAGGTGCGCGTGGGCGGTCAGCCGGTCAATCCCGCCGGCTATTTATAAGGAGAGAATCGCATGAAATCTATGATCTTCCTAGTTGCCGCAGCATTTTTTATTCTCCCTGCGTGGGGACACGCCGCCGAGAAGAAGGATATCCACGCTGTTATGACAGCGGAGGAGGGGCACGCGCCCACTGCAGGGAACACACAGAAGGACTCCGACATACAGGCGGGACACGCGGAGGAAAGCGCCATCGACGAGGAGATGGACGATCTCGGCGATGAATCCGTTGGCGGAAAGGAATCGGACAAAAAGGGGGCATCTGTCCGCCGGACGGACACGGATATGTCCGCAGCGGACGCAAAGGAAGAGACCCCCACAGCGGAGGGGGAAGCCGTCTCGTCGGGGGATGCGGAACAGACCGCCCCAGTGTCGACGCCCTCCGCGGAGGAGAAGACAGCGGCGGAGGCGGCTGCCTACGGTGCGGCGACCGCGATTGACCCCGTGACGCTTGCGGACGGCGACTGGGCATTCATCGAGGGCGACGAGCGGCGCGGCTGGTTCTTTGACCGTTCGAGGATGAGGCGGAATGAGGACGGCAGCATTTCCTACTGGCAGCTTATCCTCTACAACGATCTCGGCAGGGCGCAGTTCGTCCGCGCCATGCACGATGAGGCATACGAGAACCTCGGCTACACCCTCCAGCGCCGCGTGCTCAATCTCAAAGACAATACGATCCGCACCTATGAGATCATTGCCTGTGACGGGGATAATGCCGTGATTGCCGAGAGTGACCGCGATGGGCACGCCGCCGAGATCCGCCCGAACACAATGGCGGAGAAGGAGCGCGATGTCGTGAAGAAGGCGGCGAAGAAGCTCAAATCCGCAAAATAAATCCTACACATACAGAGAATAAATATCGTATATTGACATACATCATAAATCCTGATAAAATTAACGAATAATTAAGGAATCGCTGATAAAATGAAGTTTGTCAGATTGGTGCAGATTTTTTGTCCTGCCAAGGAGACAAACCGGACGCATAGCAAAGGCTATGTGGAGGATTCTAGGGCACAGTCAGGGCGAAAACAGATGCATCAAGATGGCAGTGCTGAATTTATCAGTGCTTCCTTAAATCGTGGGAGAGAATGAGCCCTCTCCCCGTTTCCGAGCAAAAATATCTAAGGGCAGTGTGCCTATGATATTGCGCCTGCGCTGCGGAGTGGAGAGCCCCAAGACGCGCACAGGGTTCGTGCAGAAATGCCCGTGCCTTCCCTTTCGAAGCATAGTTTCCCAATGGAAGCCGCGTTTCCCCTTGAAAAGGAAACGACAAAATGGCCGCAGACAGGCGACGTATGGTGTTTTTGTGCGCAAACATCGGGGACGTTTGCCTGATTCGGGAGGCTGTTTGTCGTGCCTTTGGGTACGGGAAACAGCCTCTTTTCTATTGTTTTTTCGTATCGGGGGATTTAGCGACATATATAGAAAAATAGTATTCCTTTTTTCTTCAAAAGGGAATATAATTATAAAGCTTTTATAATGAATGGGATGGTTCTCATCAAGGTGCCTGCAGGGGCACTTGTGTCTTGTGTATTGGTTAGGAGGATTCATGTGAGTAAGAGGGAGAGCTTGTGGGAGGCCTATCTCGCAAAGGGAATGAGCCGACGCAGCTTTTTGAAGGGCTGCGTGACGCTCACGTCGCTGATGGGACTCAGCACGGACATGATGACGAAGGTCGTCGAGGCGGCGGAGACGAAGCCGCTGCCCGTTGTCATCTGGCTGCACGGGCACGAGTGCACGGGCTGTGATGAGTCCTTCATCCGCTCGGGTGCGCCGCTCGCATCCGATCTGGTGCTCAGCAGCATTGCGCTTGAGTACAGCCATGTGCTCAGTGCGGGCTGCGGCGAGCCGTTCGAGGAGCACCTTGAGACGACGATCAAGAAGTATCACGGCGAGTACATCCTCGCGGTCGAGGGCGCGGTTGCAGCGGGTGAGCACGAGTACACCTGCATGTCGGGCGGGCATCCGTTCGCGCATACGCTGAGGCGTGTCGCCGAAGGGGCAAAGGCGGTCATCGCCTATGGTACCTGCGCAACGGCGGGCGGCATTCAGGCGGCTGCGCCGAATCCGACGGAGTCCAAGGGCATCCGTTCGTTCATTGGCTCGAAACCCTACATCGCCGTGCCCGGCTGCCCGCCGATCCCCGAGGTCATGACGGGTGTCGTCATGCACGTCGCGCTCTTTGGCACGCTGCCCCCGCTCGACGGGGAGGGGCGGCCGCGCCAGTTCTACGGCAACCGCATTCACGACACCTGCTACCGCCGCCCGTTCTTCGACGCGGGCATGTTTGCCGACCGCTTTGACGATGCGGGGGCGAAGGGGGGCTGGTGTCTCTATCACCTCGGGTGCAGAGGGCCCGAGACCTACAACTCCTGCGGCAATCTGCGCTGGTATCAGGGGCTATCGTACCCCATCCAGTCGGGTGCGCCCTGCATCGGTTGTAGCAACGCGAATTTCTGGGACGACGCTCCCTTCTCGAAACGTCTGCCCGAGTACGACGGCATCGATGTGGATATGGTCGGCGCAGGTCTTGCCGTTGCTACGGCGGTCGGTGTCGCAGCGCACGCGGGCGCAAGCCTCGTGCAGAAGAAATGCCATGAGAAGCAGCTCGAAAAAGAGGGAAAGCAGGTGCATGAATGAAACACGTAGTTGTCGATCCGATCACCCGCATTGAGGGGCATCTGCGCGTCGAGATCCAAGTCGATGAGGCAACGGGCAAGGTCACGGATGCCATCTCCTCCGGAACGGCATGGCGCGGCCTCGAACTCGTCATGAATGACCGTGATCCGCGTGATGCGTGGGCGTACATCCAACGTATCTGCGGCGTGTGCACGTCGTCCCACGCGCTCGGCTGCCTGCGCGCCGTGGAGGATGCGTTCGGCATCACGATCCCGAAGAATGCGCACTACATCCGCAACATCATTGCAGCGTGCCTCGGTCATCAGGATCACATCATCCATTTCTATCATCTGCACGCCCTCGATTGGGTCAGCCCACTGGAGGCGCTCAAGGCGGATCCGGCGGCGACGGCGGCACTCCAGAATACGGTGCTCGCGACCTACCGCCTGCCCTTCCGCGGCCCTCAGGGACTCGATACGGAGGCATATCCGCACGACTTCCCCGTCTCGAACGCGGACTACTACGCCGCGATCCAGGCGAAGGTGCAGAAGATCGTGGAGAGCGGTCAGCTCGGCGTCTTCTCTGCGCAGTGGTGGGATCATCCCGACTATCAGATGCTGCCGCCCGAGGTGCATCTGATGGCGATCTCGCACTACCTGGAGATGCTGGACAAGCAGCGCGATCTCGTTGTGCCGCACGTCGTCTTCGGCGGCAAGAACCCGCATCCGCACTATTGCCTCGGCGGCATGCCCTGCTCCATCTCGATGGAGGATGGCAACGCGCCGATCAACGCCGCGCGCCTTGCGATTGTCGACCGCTCGATCCAGTCTGCGCGCCACATGATGAACGACTACTATCTGCCGGACGTGCTCGCGATCGGGCATCTGTATGTGCAGAAGGGCTACGTCTCGGGTGGTGGGCTCGCGAAGGAGCGCGTGCTCGGCTTCGGCATGTTCCCCGAGGAGCCGTTCTCGGGCGCGACAAACGGCGATTTCTTCAGCAAGCTGCTCGTACGCTGCAACGGCGTCGTGGAGAACTTCGCGGGCGGCGTGATGCAGGCAAAGGTCTACGACTTTAAGATGGAGGATGTCTCCGATCCCGAGGTCATCAGTGAGAGCGTCGAGCATGGCTGGTATGAGTACAGCGGCGGCGACAGCAAGGGGCTGCATCCGTGGGAGGGCGAGACGAAGCCGCACTACACGGAGCCGAAGGAAGGCACGAAGACGGAGTGGAAGGCGCTGAATGAGCAGGGCAAATACTCGTGGCTCAAGACGCCGAAATGGCGCGGCAAGCTCTGCGAGGTCGGTCCCCTCGCGCGCTACATCGTGCTCTACACGAAGGCGAAGCAGGGACTCCTCGGCGAGCTGACATGGGCGGAGCAGATGATCGTCGATCAGATCGACGCGGTGACGAAGGTGCTCGGCGTGCCGCCCGAGGCATGGCTGCCCTCGACGGTCGGCCGCACGGCGGCGCGCGCCCTCGATGCGCAGCTGCAGGCGGAGATCAGCAAGTTCTTCTTTGACAAGCTCGTCGCGAACATCAAGAGCGGCGACACGCGCGTCGTGAACAACGACAAGTGGGATCCCTCGACGTGGCCGAAGGAGGCAAAGGGCGTCGGCTTCTACGAGGCGCCGCGCGGCGCGCTCAGTCACTGGGTTGTCATCAAGGACGGCAAGGTGGCGAACTATCAGGCGGTCGTGCCGACGACGTGGAACGCCTGCCCACGCGATGATGCGGCGGGGCATGGTGCGTATGAGATGACGATGATGGATACGCCCGTGAAGATTGCGGACAAGCCGCTTGAAATCGTGAAGGCGGTGCGCTCGTTCGATCCGTGCATGGCGTGCTCGACCCACCTCTTTAACGCGAAGGGGGAGAAGATCCGCGTCGTCACGACCGATCCCTATGCGGGCGTACGCGTGGACGAATAGGGGGCGATCCGCATGAAACAAGAAGTACGCAAGGAGTACTATCTCTTCAGTCCCTTTCTGCGCATCTTTCACTGGCTGATGGTGGGGGCGATCATCGTGCTCTTTATCACGGGCTTTCTGATCACAAAGCCCGTGGTCATCCTTGCCTCGGAGCCGACGAATACGCCGCTTCTGATGAATCTCGTCCGCAACATCCACTTCATCGCGGCGTTCGCGTTCTGCGCGGGCTTCATCGGGCGCGTCTACGGCTTCATCATCAGCCGCGGCGACCGCCTCTTCCCGCATTTCTGGAAGAAGCAGTACTATCTGGATGCGTGGGAGGTTGTGCAGCACTATATCTTCCTGCGCACGTCCCATCGTCCCTTCCTGCGCAATCCCTTGGCGCGCGCGGCGTACGCGGGGCTGTATGGGATGGTGGCGGTCGAGGTGCTGACGGGCTTTGCCATGTACTATATGACGGAGCCGTCCGCGATCGGCGGCATCCTCTTTGGCTGGGTGAACCGCGTGCTCGGCAACGAGTTCATGTCGCATTTTGTGCATCACTATGCGGCGTGGGCGATCATGCTGTTCGCGATCGGGCATTTCTATCTCGTCATCCGCGCGGAGTTCATGGAGGGCGAGGCGGAGGTGTCGAGCATGTTCGCAGGGTCGAAGCTGCTGCGGCATACGCCGGCGGACGCACAGGATGTGGAGTGAGGCTTGAGAAGACAGCGCAATATCCAAAAGCGAACCCTAACGATCACTTGCGTAACGAGGTGTTCGTGTTGGGGAAGCACTGATAAATTCAGCACCGCCATCTTGACGTATCTTTTTTGCCCGTACTTCGTCGGCAAATCCTCCACATAGCTTTGGCTATGCGTCCGGTTTGCCTCCTTGTTCGGACGAAAAAATCTACGCCAATC
>CALALM010000281.1 GCA_937925565.1 uncultured Centipeda sp. | reverse complement strand
GCTCCATGCCGCGCTCCATGCCGCGCTCCATGCCGCGCTCCATGCCGCGCTCCATCATCTCTTCACGAAATTCCTGAACGAACTGCTCCCACTTCGAGCTCATGTGCGTCACTCCTTCCTCCGTGTTCTTAAACGCTCCCGTCCGCTCCGCAAGCACTTCATAGTACATCTTCTCCGGATGCACACATTGAAAATCGTGCATCAGCCGCCCGAGCGGGGTCTCCGTATCCACCATCGAACCATTCACATAGACAATATGTGTGCCGTCGTCAAAGAGGTCGCCGTCGCCCCTGATCGTTCGCTCAATCACATAGAGCGGCTTCCCTTTCCCGAGCACATCTGTCTCGGTGATAAAGATGACGTATGACTCCGGCAGTTTCTCATAATCTGCGCGCTCAGGCAAGGCGTTCGCATCCATGATGCTGCTGTGGTAGCGCGCCCTGCGCGGCGCGGCGCCCTTTTTCGCACGTTGGATTTCGATGTTGAACTCCTGCCCGTCCGCAAAGGCATGAATATCGAGCCGCAAATCGTGTCCGTGCAGATTCTTCAGTGTGTCCTGCGTGACAACGCTCGTTGCATGGAGATTCGGGCGATCGAGGATAATCTGCAAGACCAGATCAACACAGGGAAGACTATTTTGAAAGACCGCCGTCATAAAGATATCATCCATCAGCGTAAAACTCTGTATGATCTCCCGATACCGCGCTCGCCGCGCTTCCTCCGTGTCCGGTGCCATCGAATCCCCTCCTGTAATTATTTTAGCGTATTGGGCACGGGTATGCAAGGAAATTTCTCACTCAACTCCCCATATCAGCACAACCGCGACATCGTTGACATTCGTGCCCGTGGGTCCCGTTATGATAAGCCCGCCGACGGCGTTCAGCGCGGGGTAGGCGTCGTTCTCGGCGAGTGCCGTAGCGGCGCTTTTCCCCTCATGTGCGAGCGCTGCCCGCGTCCCCCCGTCGACGTAGCCGCCCGCCGCATCCGTGGGACCATCCGTCCCATCGCTGCCGACGCTAAAGACGGCAACGTTCGCAAGCCCCGCAATGCCGTCCGCCGCCGCAAGCGCAAGCTCCTGATTGCGGCCGCCGCGTCCCTTTCCCTTGAGCTGCACGACGGTCTCGCCGCCCGCGATGTAGGCATACGAAACACCATCGCCCGCATGCGTGCGTGCGATGTCCGCGAGGAAGCGTCCCGCCTCGCGCGCCTCGCAGTCCAGCTGATCGGTGAGGAGGACAGGCGTATATCCGCGCCGCTCTGCCGCCTGTGCCGCCGCTGCACAGAGCCCCTTCACGCTGCCCGTGATGTGCGTCTCGACATTCGGCAGGGCTGTCGGCAGAGGCTTGTCGAGCAGTGCCTTTGCCTCATCCGAGAGGTGAATGTGATATTTCTCCACGATCCTGTGCGCATCCTCTGCCGTAGATGTGTCGGGGTGTGCGGGGCCTGATGCAATCATGCCCGGCGGGTCGCCGAGGATGTCGCTGAGCACGATGGAGAAGACGTGCGCGGGGGCGCAGTGCGCTCCGAACCGTCCCCCCTTGACCGCGCTCATACGCTTTCGGAGGGTGTTCATCTCGACGATGTCCGCGCCGGAGGCGAGCAGCTGTTCCGTGAGCTCCGTGAGCTCCGCCGCAGGGATCAGCGGCTGCTCAAAGAGCGCACTGCCGCCGCCCGAGAGGAGAAAGAGCACGGTGTCCTCCGCCGTGAGGTTCTCCGTGAGACGCAGTGCCTCCGTGGTCGCCGCAAACGAGTTCTCATCGGGCACGGGATGCCCCGCCTCCATGCAGCGTACATGCGGGATCTCCCCCATCACATGATCGTATTTCGTGATCACAAGCCCCGCGTCGATGCGCTCCCCGAGCACATCCGCCGCCGCACGCGCCATCTGCCACGCCGCCTTGCCGACCGCGATGAGCACAATGCGCCCCCGCAGGAATGTGTGCCCCGCGAGCGCCTTCTGCACCGCCGCATCCGGCAGGATTGCCTCGAAACTCTCCTTGATGATTCCATCGGCATCGCTGCGCAGGTTCATAATGATCGCTCCTTTTCGTCTGAAATTCGTACTTGTCAATCGGCAATCGGACTTGTTCCAACGGGAAGAGAAAGAACGCTCCGGACGGCATCTTTTCCAATTCGCTCATACGCACACACCCTGTCGGGGAAAGAAGCCGCCACGGCACTCAGTTCACCACATTCGTCGGCTTCCCATCCATAAACGCCTTTACATTGTCCGCCGTCATCCGCATGATGCGCTCGCGCGCCTCCTTCGTCGCCCACGAGATATGCGGCGTGATGATGCAGTTCGGCGCGTGCAGGAGCGGATTATCCGCCGCAATCGGCTCTGTCGAGGCAACATCCACCGCCGCCCCGCCGACCTTTCCGCCCGCGAGCGCTGCCGCCAGATCCTCCTCCACGACGAGCTGCCCCCGTCCGTTGTTGACGATGATGACGCCGTCCTTCATCTTCGCGATGTTCGCTGCGTTGATGATCCCATCGGTCTCGGGGGTGAGCGGGCAATGCAGAAAGATAAAGTCCGATTGCGCCAGGAGCCCATCGAGCGGCACATAGTCCGCAAGCGTGCGCCCCTCCGCGCGTTCCGTTCTGCTGTAGGCGAGCACACGGACATTCATTGCACACAGGATGCGGGCGACTGCCATGCCGATGCGTCCGAAGCCGATGATGCCCGCCGTCTTGCCGCTGACCTCGATGAGCGGACGCTGCCAGTAGCAGAAGTCAATGCTCCGCGTCCAATCCCCCGCGTGTACCGATCGGTCGTGATGCCCGACCTGCGAACACGCCTCCAGCAGCAGGGCAATCGCATATTGCGCGACGTTGTCCGTGCCGTAGACAGGCACGTTCATAACGGGGATGTTTTTCTCACGCGCATACGCCGTATCGACAATGTTATAGCCCGTCGCGAGTACGGCGATGGCACGGAGGTTTGGGCATGCGTCCATGACGGAGCGTGTGATCGGGGTCTTGTTCGTCACGGCGATCTCCGCATCGCCGATGCGCTCCGCGATCAGCGGCGACTCCGTGAGGGCGGTGCGGTCATAGACCGTCAAATCACCGAGTTCCGCAAGGGGCGACCAGCTGATATCGCCCGGATTCTCCGCATAGCCGTCGAGTACCACAATCTTCATCGTATTTCCTCCTGTCGGCAGTCCATATTTTGCCTGCAAGCTCCACGAAAACGCCTCGTTGCGCAAGCGATCATGCGCTTGCTCCACTAGGGTTTTCTTTGGAGCATCGCAGGCATTTCCTTTTATATGCAAATGCATCCCCGCATCTCCTTACTCAATGTGCAGCGGCTCCTTGTGCGTCGGCGGCGGGAAGGCGCGGTCAATCGCGGCGCAGTCCTCCGCGGTGAGGTCAAACGCATCCGCGCCCGCATTGCTGACGGCGTGCTCCCGCCGCCCCGTGCGCGGAATGGCGATCGTATTGCCGTCGCGGATTGCCCACGCAAGTGCGATCTGCGCGGGTGTCGCGCCGTACTTTGCCGCAATCTCCCCGAGCACGCTGCTCCCGAGGAGGTCACAGCCGAGCCGCCCCACCTGCGCGAGCGGGCAGTACGCCATCAGCGCGACACGGTGTTCTCGCATCCACGGCAGGAGGCTGTAGTCGATCCCACGCGAGCCCATGTGGTAGAGCACCTGATTCACCGCGCAGTTCCTGCCGCCATCCACCGCCCACAGTTCCTCCATGTCCGCCGTGTCGAGGTTCGACACGCCCCACGCACGGATCTTGCCCGTCGCACGCGCCTCCTCCATCGCCGCGACCATCTCCGCAAGCGGCCGTTTGCCGCGCCAGTGGTAGAGATAGAGGTCAAGGTAGTCCGTCCCGAGGTGGGAGAGGCTGCGGTCAAGCGACTGCATGAGCTGCGGACGGCAGGCGTTCGACGGCATGACCTTCGACACGAGAAAGAGCTGCGTGCGGTCATAGGGACGAATCGCCTCTCCGACAAGTGTCTCCGAGCGCCCGTTGCCATAGTTCTCCGCCGTGTCGAGCAGGGTCATGCCCGCCTCGATCCCCGCACGCAGCGCGTCGATCTCCCGCGACCGCGTTTCGGCGGAGTCCCCGAGATACCACGTCCCCTGCCCGAGCGCGGGGACAGTCTCCCCGTTTGACAGTACAACCGTGTGTTGCATTGCGTCCTCCTTATCGTTTAGGAAATAGATTTGCTCCGCTGTTCTTCTTTTCCCAATTTTACACGAATTTCTCACACGATAAAAGACTTTGCATGATTTTCTTTTCCAAAAATACGCGAAAAAGTTCTTTTGACAGGTCTCCCATCATTCGAGAGATCTTCCGGCTCTGCTTCCTTATCCGCTCCGCCTCCCCGTTTTCCCGGTGCCGTGTATGGATTTCCCATACCCAACTTTCATAGGTCTTTCGTCCAACTTTCAGGAGGAAAATCAGAAGAAAGGGAGAATTGTAGAAATTCATCAAGAGAAAGTTTCCGACACAGGTTACGGAAACTAAGGAATCGCTGATAAATTCAGCATCATCATCTTGGCGCATCTT
>CALALM010000280.1 GCA_937925565.1 uncultured Centipeda sp. | reverse complement strand
CTCTATTGTAACATATCATGAAAAAAAGCGTACTGTCATAAATGACAGGTTTTGCGAAAAATTTTGAAAAAAATTTAAAAAATGGAGGTGCCGCATCGTTTGTGCAGCATCTCCATTTATCCTATATATCCCAATGCAGCTGTTCGGGATTCGGCGTTGCGCGGTCGATCTCGCGCAGAATCCACGGGGCATTTTCATGTGTCGCGGCAAAGGCATCCGCAAGCCCCTGCTCGTATGCGGACGGAATCTCCATTGCGTGCAGCGCCATGTGCATGTAGTCCTTTGCGATGAGGACGACGCCGCGCTCGGCGGCGAGATGTGCCTTGAAGCGGTAGCCGTAGTAGAGATACGAGTTGTGCGGCACGGCGTCCGCGAGCCCGTCAAAGGCGGCAATGCGCTCGTCCACCTCTGCCTCGGCATCCTCGGTCATGTGCAGCTTGTGCATGAGGTTCCAGCGATCTGCCCAGAGCTCGCCGCGCAGGATGTACTTGTAGAGGAAATCCGTGGACTCGGCGCACTCGATGGCAAGGTTGATGTGCTCGAGTGCCGCTTCCTGCATCTCCTTTTCCGCAGCTTCGAGCGCACTCAGCCCCTGCATGGCATAGACCTTCTCCTCTACGTCCTGTGCAAGCTCTTCGTTCGGCTCTGCGTCGATGATACTCTGAAAAAGTGCGAGAGCATCACTGCGATATTCCTCCGCCTGTGCGAGGAAATGGGCAAGGCGTGCGCGTGCGTGCCAGTCCGCTACGCCGCCCGCAAAGAGGTCGTGGGGCGGGGCTGCTGCGCCGAGGCAATCCAAAACAACGTGAATGAGTTCGTGAAAGCGTTCTTCTGTCATAGTTCTATCACCTGTTTCATACGGTCGAGAAGGGGAAGGTCATGCGTGATGACGATGAGCGTACCGCCGCGCGCGTCGAGTTCCGCGAGAACGGCGGCAATCAACCGCTCCCCACGCTCTGCATCAAGCCCTGCGGTCGGCTCGTCGAGGAGAAGAATCGGCGCATTGGAGGCGAGCGCAAGCGCCGTGAGGAGGCGGCTGCGCTGTCCGCCCGAGAGGCGTGCGGCATTCGCGCCGAGCTCTTCGTCGAGTCCCGCAGGAAGTGCCCGCACAACATCGGCAAGCTGTGCCGTTTCGAGTGCCTCCCACATACGTTCCTCCGTTATACCTTCGTGCAGACGCAGGAAGTTGTCGCGTATTGACGTGCTGAAGAGATAACTGCCCTGAAGCGCAGCGCCGAAGAGAGCGCGCGTCGCGGTCGGAGAGAGTTCTGTATGCTTTGCTCCGCGGTAGGAGAGCATCCCGCCATCGACATCCCAGAGGCGCAGGAGGAGGCTTGCAAGCGTGGTTTTGCCTGCGCCGCTCTCACCGATGATCGCCGTGTGCTGACCGCGCTGAATTGTGAACGAGAGTCCGTTCAGTATGGGCACGGAGGCATGATATCCGAAGGAGATGTCCTGCGCCTCAATAAGAGGCGCGTCGGGGGCGCTGTCGGGCACGGGAGAGGTGATTTCACGTAGTTCCTTCGTCGCGGGCAGAATTGTCTCTGCCGCCCGTACTGCCTCCACCGTACCGAGGCTTGCAGCGGGTAGGGGGCGATACTCGCTGAGGACTGCCTCAATAATGAGCACCCAGACGGCGTACTGCACGCCTGAAAGGGTTCCGGCCGCAACAAGCGGCATCAGCAGGATGATAAGTCCGACCCAGACCGATACGCGCAGAACGTCGAGCAGTGTGAAAAGGCGCTCGCGCTTCGTGCGTTTGCCGCTCTGTTTCTGCTGAAAATTCACTGCCGCCCGATCGAGATGATTCGTGGCATCCACGAGAGTGCCCGCCGCCGCAAGTTCCATGCGTCCGTCGAGCCGATCGAGCAGTGCGCTGCGGTAGGCGGCGCTCTCCGTCCGCAAATCTGTTTCCCGTAGCAGGTGGGGGAGAACGAGATGCGCGGCATACAGGAGTACGATGAGCAGTATGCCCCACGGGCTGAGCGGCAGGAGAGCCGCGCAGGTTACGGCGGTGAGTA
Organism: uncultured Centipeda sp.; assembly: GCA_937925565.1. GTDB lineage: Bacteria > Bacillota > Negativicutes > Selenomonadales > Selenomonadaceae > Centipeda. The sequence goes on along the minus strand of CALALM010000280.1, from coordinate 4,036 downwards.
TTCCCGCGATCAGCGGCTGCGGGACGGTGCGGAGGTAGAAGTCACGCAGTGTCTCGCAGCCTGTCAGGAGGTCGTGCAGGAATTCGCCCTCACGCACGTTTCCTTCGCGCAGCGGAATCGTCGCAGCCGAGCGGCGGTAGGTCGCCTGCTGCAAGCCTTCGTAACACGCGAACGCAAGCCGATGGGAGAGCAGGCGGTCGAGGTAGCGAAAGACGGCGCGCCCGATGCCGCAGGCGCGCACCGTCGTAATCATGAGTGCGAGTGCGGAGAGGGGGGGCTGCAGGGCGGCACTTGCGATGATCCACGCCGCTGCACCGATGAGCGCAATGCCCGAGGCAGCCGCAAGTATGCCCGCGATAAGAGCGGGCAGCGCCTTCATCGGATCAGCAATCCTGAGTAGTCGGAAGAGTGTTCCTGTCATGCGTGCTCACCTCCCAATGTGATAACGTGATCTGCCCACGCGATGAGAGCGGGGCGGTGCGATGTCAGAATCAACGTACGATGGTGTGCAAATTGTGTCAGTGCCGCAATGACCCGTGCCTCTGTTTCCCCGTCCAGACCCGCCGTGATCTCGTCGAGCAGTACGATGGGGCGATTCTGAAAAAATGCGCGCGCGAGTCCGAGGCGATGCCGCTCGCCCGCAGAGAGCGGATGTCCGCCGGCGCCGAGCGGAGTTTCGAGTCCCTCGGGCAGGGAGCGCAGGAAGTCGCCGAGCGAAGCTGCCTCAAGTGCTGCCGTGAGGGTTTCATTCGTGGCATGTTCGAGCCAGAGGCTGACGTTCTCCGCAAGCGACGCCGTAAAGATATGCGGCTCCTGCGGAACGTAGGTGATGAGATTTTGCCGCGTTGCCGCAGAGAGGTGCGCAAGGTCAAATGCGCTGCCGTTTCCCGCACCGTCCGCGAGCACAATTTTTCCCTCCGTCGGTGCAGTCTGACCTGCGAGCAGGAGCAGCAGGGTAGATTTCCCAATGCCGCTCGCCCCTGCAAGCACCGTGGCTTTTCCCGCAGGGAAGGAGTAATTCGCGTTCGTGAGCACGGTCTCCTCGGTCAGCGGATAGCGATAGGAGAGATGCTCCGCATGCACGGCGGGCGGCGAGAGGATCTGACTGCGTGCACCGTCCCGGGGGGAGGGGAGACCCACGTAGGGTAGGAGTGCCGCCTCCGCTGTCTTGGCATCCATCGCCGCATGAAACGCGATGCCGCCCTCGCGCAACGGCTGATAGAAGAGCGGCGCGAGGATGAGGACAAAGAACGCCGTCTGAAACGTCATCATCCCGTCGAGGAGGCGCAGACCGATGGAGACGGCAATGAGTGCAATCGAGAGTGTTGTAATCAGCTCGAGCGCGAACGCTGAGACAAAGGCAAGGCGCAGGACGGAGAGGGACGCCTCGGCGAAGCTGTGGCTCATCCGTGCAAGATGTGCGCCTTCTTCATCGACGCGGCGAAAGATCTTGAGCGTCATCGCTGCACGCACGAGTTCGCCGAATCCGTCCGTGAGTGCCTGCATCTTGTCCCACTGCCGTTCACTCGCGCGGCGTGTCGCCTTGCCGATGAGGAAGAGAAGGAAGGGCGCGATCGGCAGCGTGACGAGGAAGAGGAGTGCCGAGAGCGGATCCGCGATCGCCGTGACAATGAGGATGAGCGGGATGAGGACAACTCCTGCAATCATTGTGGGCAGTACCGTGTGAAAGAACGGATCGAGCGCATCGACGCGTTCGAGTGTGAGCGTCAGCGCACCCGAGGAACTGCGCCCGTGCAGGAGCATTGCCTCGTGCAGGGAGGATCGTGCGAAGAGGCGCACGTCATGCGAGAGTTGTGCCTCAATGCGTCCCTTCGGCAGGCGCAGCAGTGCCATCGAGAGAACGCACAAAAACAGCATCAGAAGATCTGATGCTGTTTCAGCAAGCCTGCCGTGTTCTATAAATACCGCATTCACAATGACGGCAGTCTCCCATGCTGCCGCGACGACGAGACCTCCGTGGAGGAACTCGATCGCCGTGCGCGCGAGGATGCTGTTCCGCTCAGTGCGAAGCACAGACAGCAGAATGGACTTCTTTTTTTTCATTGTGATCAGTATGCCTGATGACCGTTGTCATTCGGTGAGATGCGCTTGCGGAAGATGTAGTACGTCCAGATCTGATAGGCGAGGACGACGGGAACGAGAATGGCCGCTGCGATCGTCATGATGGAGAGTGTGTACTCCGTCGAGGACGCATTGTAGATCGTGAGGCTGTACCCGGGATTCAGGCTCGAGACCATGAGGCGCGGGAAGAGACCGGCAAAGAAGCCGATCGTTGTGCCGACGATCGCAAGACCGCCGAGCATGAATGCGGCCAGCTGTGTTCCCTTATACATTGCGCCAAGCGCTGCGACGAATGCCGCCGCCGAGAAGACAAGAGCGCCGGCAGCGAGCGGGCTCGCATAGAGATCCGTCTCAACATAGGTGAGGATCATGCAGAGTACGTAGAGGAGCGCTGCGAGGACGCCGAACTTCAAACCGAGCACACGGGCGCGGTCGAGGAGATAGCGATCCGTGAGACGCAGGCGCAGGAACGCCGCACCGTGGAAGGCAAAGACCGTGAGGAAGGTTACGCCGCCGACCACCGTATAGGGGGTCAGAAGATCGAAGAAGTTGCCCTGATAGACCATGTTCGAGCCAATGGGCAGCCCCGCGATCAGATTCGTGACGGCAACGCCCCAGAGGAATCCAGGGACAATGCTGCCGAACGCAATCGCGTACGACCAGCGGCGCTGCCACTCTGTATCCTCACGCTGATGGCGGAACTCGAATGCGACACCGCGCAGGATGAGAGCGACGAGCATGAGGAAGAGTGCGATGTAGAAGGTGCTGAACATCGTCGCATAGACATGCGGAAACGCCGCAAAGGTAGCGCCGCCCGCCGTAATCATCCAGACCTCATTGCCGTCCCAGACGGGACCGATCGTGCGGATGACCTGAGAGCGGTCGCTCTCTTTGTCCGAGAGGAGTGTGAGCAGTGTGCCGACGCCGTAGTCAAATCCCTCGAGAAAGAAGAATCCCGTGAAGAGTACGACGATGAGCACGAACCAGAGAATATTGTAGTCCATTCTTACTTCCCTCCTTCGATGGCAGGTGTGATCTGCGTGCGGCGGATGAAGCGGAAGGCGAGATAGAGCGCCGTGATCAGGAGCAGCAGGTAGAGCACCGTGAACCCGATCATTGAAATCATGATCTCAGCAGAGGTGAGATTCGGCGAAACACCGTCCACCGTCTTTTGGAGTCCGACAACGAGCCATGGCTGACGCCCCATCTCCGCGACAATCCAGCCGCAGGAGTTTGCGATAAAGGGAACGACCACGAGCCACGGGAGCGCGTAGAGCAGTTTTTTTGCCGAGAACAGTTTGTCTTTTTTTGCGAGGTAGAACACCACGAGCGAAACGAGCACCATGAAGAAGCCGGAGCCGACCATCGCGCGGAACGAGTAGAAGAGCATAATGACGGTGCTGATGCCTACATGACTGCTGGGGAATGCAGCTGTGGGACGTTCGCCCGCCTCGTGAGCGTGCTCCACCATCTGATAGAATATGCCATTGGCATAACCAGGACTGGTAAGGCGTTCGCTGTGCAGGTTGAAGTAGTCGCCAACGTTGGGAAAAATGCCCATCGCTATCTTTTCCATGCCCACGGCAGGATAGTAATATTGCGGACCCGTTACGGGCAAGGCCACGAACACCACGTAATAGATGAAGAAGGCGGCGATGAGTACGAACGACGCTCTTTCAAACTCGGCGTAACGGCAAAAGAAGTAAAACAGCGTTACGGCCAATATCATGGGGAAGTAAGAGGCGTAGCCCATGTCCATCAGTTCGCTAAACCAAGCCGAAGGCATGGCATCGCAAAACACCAGTGCAGGTTGAAAACCAAACACCGATTGTTCGGCTTGGGCAAACACATGGTCGAGGTTGGGCAGTATGCGGTTAAGCTCGTAGGTGTCGGGATACCACCAAGAAAGCAAGTAAAGCTGTGCCACAACGCGCGTTAGCTTGGTGAACCGACA
>CALALM010000279.1 GCA_937925565.1 uncultured Centipeda sp. | reverse complement strand
CAATTTGGCTTTCTCTTTTTATTTACTTGTGTAACATATCTATTGTAATCCTACAAGTATTGTCGTACAGGGTTTTTACATTTCTTGACTGATCCCCTTTGTTCGTGTATCATATATAGTACACATGCCCTTCGCGGGCTCGGTCGTATGACCGTTATGACACAGGAGAACCCAGTCAAGTTGACTGGGTTCTTTTACTTTATAATCACCGCGAAAGAGGTGAAGCCGATGAATATCCCCCTGCGCGTCAGGAATCTCGTAGCCCGACATGATACCTCAGACCCGTACCGAATCGTAAAAGAACTGAACTGTCTCGTCTATTTCGTTGATCTCCCGCCAACAGTCAACGGCTTCTGGAAGCGGACGCTGCGACGCAGGACAATCGCCATCAACGAAAATCTCCCCGAGTGGCAGCAGACGGCTGTCCTCTGTCATGAGCTCGGACATATTGTCTGCCACCCCGGATATGCAGCCTTCTCGATGCGGAATACATCATATTCCAGTACACGCATAGAGGACGAGGCGGACGAGTTCGCCGAGTGCCTCATGTCCTACCGTTATGACCTTGACGAATGTTATGTCCGTCGTTTCCTCTCGGAGGGATGGAGGGCATAAAAAAAGACCGCTCCTAGGTAGCGAGAAGGAGATTATATGGATATAGAGTTTTCACGCTCTGCAGCGAAGTTTCTACAATCTGCCGACCGTCCTACACGCAGCCGCGTCAAGGCAGGGATCCTCGGCTTAATTCAGCAGCCGCCCATTGGAGATATAAAGGTATTGCAGGGATGGAAGCCGCCCTCGTACCGGCTGCGCATCGGTAAGTATCGGGTCGTCTACAGTTATCTGCAGAGAGAAGGTGGCGCCCCCTATCTCTATATCAGGGACATTGGCGCACGCGGCGGGATTTACAAATAAGGAAGGTGATTGTCATGACCGCACAGGAACAGGAAATTTTGATGATGTATAATACCCTGCCTGAAACAGAGCAGGGACTTGCATACGAGCTTTTGCGCCGTCTCGTTCTTGCATGGGATCCTGATTTTACAAAACTCACCCCAGCGGAACGCACCGACTTGGAGGAATCCGAGCGCGATCTGAGGGAGGGGCGCACGATACGGATGGAAGATATTGACTGGGATTGACAAAATGCGCCGCCCGCATCGCCGAAAAAGAGGCTGCATTAGCCTCCTCCTCTACCGCCGACGCAAAAATGGCATAAAAAAGCACCGCTCCTAGGGCGGCAGGAAGGAATCTCTATGGATAAAATATGCCAAAGCTGCTGTGAAAACCATTGGAAGTATGGACAAGCCGACAAAACAACGTCTCAAAAAAGCGATTGAGGATTTGCCAAAAGGAGATGTGAAACCGCTCAAGGGAAGTGATTCACTGTATCGGCTTCGTGTTGGCAGCTGGCGCATTGTTTTCTCTCTTCCTGATACAAATACGATTCTGATTGAAAAAATCGCCCCGCGCGGGGATGTCTACAAAGGAGGCTTACTGATATGACTGTAAAAGCACAGATTGTTGAAATGATGGATTTTGTTCCTGATCGTGAACTCCCCATTCTTTTGGAAGTAGTCAAACGCTTCATACCGAATGATGCAGATGACCGCATGACAGACGATGATCTGAAAGCCCACAGCCTCGCCATGCAGGAGTATCGAAACGGAGAAACCGTTTCTCATAGTGAGATCAACTGGGATTGACAAAACGGGCATAAAAAAAGACCGCACATAGGCGGCAGTAACGCATCACTTGCATCTCATTGGGGACTTGTGTTATAATGTGCTTGGCAAACGAGATTAGCATTACGACACACGAAAAGCCCCCAAGGTTCCAGCTTGGGGGCTTTTCTGTTCCCATTGTGCAGGCAGGGCTTAAGCCTAGGCTTGTTGCCTTTTTCTCATCCGTCAAGCCATTTGCAGAGATAGTGGCAGACTATCCCCGCCAGAACGGAGAGCAAAAACGAGATTAACATCCTTGACACACCTCCTTCCCGTGCCGGTATGGAGGAGGCAACGCATACAGTATAGCACAGTTCAGAGCATTCCGCTATGCTCTCTAACCGCCTCGCATCCGACACGGTTAAACTGGTCGATTTCGACGGGGTTAGAATAGGCAAGGATTTAGTAAAAGGTAAAAATCAACAAAAAATAAAGGTATCCGTCGAACACCTTTATCCGATCACATAAAAACCGCCCGATGCTACCAACACCGAGCGGCAGACATGACGCGAATCATGCCCCAATTCATGTAAATTCTACCATGATTCGCCTCCTTTGTAAACCACAAGGGGGTTTTATTTATGTCCAAGATACGTATACGCAGACGCGGGAACACCTATTCCTATAGCTTCGACATCTCGAAGAATCCGCGCCGCATGAAGGAGAAAGGAGGTTTTGCAACCGAGGATGAAGCATTTGACGCAGGTGTTGCTGCGTATGCAGATTGGAAGTCCGGCAACATCGGCATCACGTCGGAGCGTGTAAAGCTGCGGGACTACCTCGCCTCATGGCTCGAAAACATCGTGCGTCCGAATGTGAAGCGGATGACGAATATCAGCTATCGCGATACAGTCAAGTCGCGCATTCTCCCCTATCTGGGCGATCGGTATGTGCAGGAACTTCGCCCCCGCGATATCGATCTATGGGTTCAGACACTTGCAAGAAAAGGGCTGTCCCACGGGACAATCCAGCAGACAAAGGCGGTTCTTTCTATCGCCCTGAAGTACGCTGTCTATCCCGCCGAACTCATCACGGCAAACCCCGCCGCAGGTATATCCATCCCCCGCAGCGCGCCGCGCAAGGTAACGCCGCGCATCATCATCACGCCGGAGCAGTTCGCCGCCATCCCCGTAGAGGAAAAGTACTACCACACGTACAAGATCCTCTATCACACAGGGCTGCGCCTCAGCGAAGCGCTAGGGCTTGCATGGGACGATATCGACCTCACAACAGGAGAAATCATCATTGTACGCCAAAGGCAGCGGACAGGTTTTTTTGAATCGCCGAAAACTGCCACGAGCGTCCGTTCTTTCTATGCGGACGCCGCATTTCTTTCCTACCTCCGCGCGCTCAGAGCAGCACAGTCGAAGCAAGAAATGAGACTCGGCGAAGCGTATCAAATCGCCTATGAATCGGCAGAGGATCACAGGCTCATACTTCTTCCAAAGAAGATGCCTCCGCCCGCCGACCATATCCGTCGCCATCTAGTCTGCGTCCTGCCGAGTGGGATTCCGCACAAGCACGAGTGCATCTCCTCGCGGCTACGGAATCTCCACCTCAACCCGCACAGCTTCCGGCACACGCACGCAACGCGCCTGATAGAGGCGGGTGCAAAGCCCGTCGACGTTGCAGCGCGCCTAGGTCATGCAGACGCGACCATCACACAGAATCTCTATACGCATGACACGGACGAGATGAAGAAGGAGACGGCTCGCATATTCGGTGAGGTTGTAGGCAAATGATTCTGTAGACAAATTGTAGACAAATCCATCGAAAAAGTTCTGTACACCATATAAACAAAGGAGTGATTGAAAAGGCTCTCATTATATCATTAAAGATGGGCTTTTTCATTTCTTTTTCTCCGCATTTATGCTATAATTTCTGTACTTAAGGCATTATATAGGTATCTTTCAGACAACTCCTTCACGGGGATACTAATGACAACAACCGCATAGAGAAAGGTTCTCCTATGGAAGAAGTATTCATCGGCCGACAAGCCATACTCGATCAGCAGAAGAAAGTATACGCATACGAAATCCTTTTCCGCAGCGGTCTCAAGAATGCCTATGACCCGACGCTGGACGGCAATATAGCGACGCAGAGCGTCATGGTCGGTGCCATGCTGGAATTCGGCATGAAAAAACTGGTCTCCAGTCGGAAGGCATTCATCAATTTCACCGAGCAAAACCTGTTGAACCGTGCGCCGAAGCTCCTCCCTTCGGAAAGCGTTATCGTAGAGATTCTGGAAACCGTACAGCCGACGTCGGAGATTGTGGAGGCGGTGCGAGAGCTCAAAGAGGACGGTTACAAGATCGCGCTCGACGACTTCGTCCTCATGCCCGGCTATGAGCCGCTCATTGAGATGGCGGACATCATCAAGGTGGATTTTCGCATCACGGAAAATCCGAAAGAGCGTCAGAAAATGCGTGACATACTCCCCGGTCACGTCCGTCTGCTCGCAGAGAAAATCGAAACGGAAGAGGAATTTCGTCAAGCGGTCGGATTCGGTTATGTGCTCTTTCAGGGCTATTTCTTCTGCAAGCCGACGATCCTGCATCAGCGAAAACTTACGAGCAACGCCCTCTCGCGCATGCGTCTGCTCAAGGAGATCAACCGTCAGGACGTCGACTTTGCCTCCGTCACCAGTGCCATCTCCTCAGACACGAACCTCGTTCACAAACTCCTCACCTACATCAACTCTGCAGGGATCGGTCTCACGAATCATGTCTCCAACCTAAAACAGGCAACGCTTCTGCTCGGTGCGAGCGGTATGCGGCGTTGGGTAACACTCATCAGCCTGCAGACCCTATCTCAGGACAAGCCGTCCGAGCTCTTCACCATCTCGCTCCTGCGTGCAAAGTTTTGCGAACTCATTGCCTACGATCTGAAACGCCCGAGCCTGACACCGGATACGGGCTTCCTGATCGGCATGTTCTCCCTGCTCGATGTCCTGCTGAGCCTACCGATGGAGGAGGTGCTCAAAGAAGTAGCTCTCACGGACGACCTCAACGATGCACTTCTCGGCGAGGACAACGAACTGAGACGCATTCTTGATCTCATCATCGCCTATGAACAGGGGGACTGGAACAAGGTGCTCACCTACTGTAAACGTGAGCACATCGCACCCGAGTGTGTAGCACAATGCTATGATGAAGCTCTTGAGTGGTACAATTTAGTTCAAAGCGTCAGTTGAGCCTCCACAGCAAAAGCCCATCGGAATAATTCCGATGGGCTTTTTGAGTGTCTCACACAGATTATTTGGGGTTGTACTCCACAATCGTAATCTTTGTATCCTCGTTGAGATCGATCACTTCATCCTCCGAGATTGTGACGATCGGAAGCGGAACGATGCCGTGCGGATACGCCGTAATCGTGCCCTCGCGATGATTGCTGAGCAGCACGCGCGAGCCGAGGAAAGCGTTCTTGATATTCGTCAGCACGGGGATGCAGACCTCCGGATCGAGCGCCGTGTACATCTGGCGTGCGATCTCCGCCACTGCGTCAAACGGGGTGCGACGCGGATACCCTTCGCGCTCCACCGTAATATTATCATAGAGATCTGCGACAGCAACGATGCGCGCATAGAGATGGATGTCATCACCCTTGATGTTGAACGGGAAGCCGCTCCCATCCATCCGCTCGTGATGCTGGAGCGCGGCAAGGCGTACGCCCTCCGTCAGTCCCGCAACATTGTTGAGGATCTGTGCACCGTCCACCGTGTGCTGAATGTAGCGCTCATAGTCCTCGCCCTCAAGCGTTGCGGTGTTCTTCTCAAGCAGACGCTGATCGAATTTTGACTTGCCGACATCGTGCAGGAATCCCGCAAGGACGACATCCTTTGCCGTCTCACGATCAAACTGCATCCATTTTGCAATAACGCCTGAGAGGATTGAAACGCGCAGGGAGTGATTGTAGATGTCACTTGCCAGATGATTGATCTCATTCAAATAGTCGATCGTCCCACTGCGGCGCGAGAGTGGCAGGAGCTCCTCCTGCACCATCTCGTTTGTTTCGGCAACGGGTACAGTCCCCGTTTTCTTCGTCTGTTCAAAGATGGACTGCGCCGTCCCGACCACATTCTCATACTGCTTGATAAAGAGATTGCTGCGCGAGAATATCGGCG
>CALALM010000278.1 GCA_937925565.1 uncultured Centipeda sp. | reverse complement strand
GGAGTGCCATCTCGCGCTCTGTCCCTGGATAGAGGTGTGCACCGACATTTGCGTACTCACCCTCACTGTTTTCACGCACGACAATCATATTGATGTCCTCAGGCAAAACATTCGCGAGAGGACATGGCGCACCTTTCAGCAGACGTACGGGACGAAGATTGATGTACTCGTCACAACCGCGTCGAATCTGAAGCAGAAGTCCGCCAAGAGAAATGTGATCCGGAACCCCCGGATAACCGACAGCTCCGAGATAGATAGCATCAAACTTTTTCAGTGTGTCCAGCCCATCTGCCGGCATCATTTCACCGGTTTTCAGATAGTATTCGCAGCCCCACGGAAAATCCTCAAACGTAACGGAAAAACCGCCGTCTATTTCAGCAATTCCGGCAAAAACCTTTTTCCCTTCCGCAATCACTTCGGGACCAATTCCATCCCCTGCAATCACCGCAATGTTAAAATGCTTCATAACGTTCTCCCATCCGAATCCCATCAAAATGATTCTGCTATCGTCTTGATGAGCAGCGCTTCCTGCTGACGTGGGAGACCACTGCGATGCAGAGCTCGACCAAAACCGATGAGGAAGTCAATCTTCTGCAGATGTGTCAGGGTTGTATTCTCACGCAGCACTTTCGTAATTGCACGCATCCCTGCAACGCTTGGATCACGCTGAAGCTGAATCTCCATGGCAAGCTGACCGGCAAGGATATGACGGCGCACCTCATCCGAAATGCTGGCAAGATCATCCTCGTTCTGTATTACCTGTTGCGGGTACAATGCCGGAACGCCCTCCGGGCGCACCGAATGTTCCACTGCCGGTGTCACATCTTTGACCGGTGCCGCAAAATATCCTTGTATGGATGTACTGTCAAGAACAGCACTATTCTCTGCAGAAGGCGTCAGAGAAAACTCTTTCTGTGGAAGCTGTGGATAACGCGAACGCGAGGGGCGCTGTTCCACACTTGTGATCGCTGCTGTAGAGACGGATGACGCAGGCGACATCATCGTGGAAGAGTCCTGCGCCATTCTCTCTGCCTGTTGCATGATATCCGCAGATGGCACAGATGGCATACTCGATGTTACTGTATTTGGGGAAACTTCTTGCGGTACGTATCCATGCTGCGCAGAGCCTGAAATCTGCGCGCCGGTATGGGGCGAAGCAGACGGTGTATACATTTGCCCTGATATGGCTGACGGCTGCTCAGGCGTATGCCGCTCTGAAGCGGAAGAAGGTGTATACATTCCATGCGATACAGCAGATTCCTGTGCAGAATCTGAACGCCCTGCGGAAGATATTGCATTTGAAACGGACGGCGTAAAGATATCTGCCGCCCCTCCATCCACATAATTTTCTGTCCCCGTGGGAGGAGTCGGTTTCTTGGGTTTTGGCGGCGGTACAGGACGATTCATATTCACGTCCCCGACAAGTTCACGTGGGGGACGCCCCTCTTTTGCTGCGAGCTTTTCCTCACGCCGGATATCCTCAGCTGTTATAATGACAGGCTTCGGCTTTTGTGCAGAAAGATTGAACGAGGGTTCATTATTGCGTGCGGCAAGTCGCGCGTCAACACTCTCCCAACGGAGATGTGCCGGCTGCCCCGCCTTTACAGTCGCCGTCTCCGACACATGTGCAACGGAGGATTTCTTCTTTTGTCCCGAAATCGACGCCTCATACGGATCCCCTAAGGCGGCTTCTTCTACTGCCGAATTCTTGGCAGGATCCGTCACCAAACGGTTAGCATGGAACAAGTCTTGTGAATCTACCGTTCCCGGCGTAGCGGCATATGTCGTACCCGAGGAAAGGGTAACAAGCACCGCTGCAGTGAGCATTGTTTTCCTAGATGACATTTTCATTTATATTTCTCCTTTAATTCTCTATCGTTTATGAAAACAACTGCTCACATCAATGCGTGCAGTGTACGTGCTCCCGCAAGAAATGTGAAAACCGAGGAAGCACGCAGATCTGGATTATTGATGAGTTCCAATCCATAGCGCTGTCCGTTCTCCCCACGGAAAAAGAGGACTGCCATTTGACGGTCTGCTGTTGCAGTAGCATCCGGCGTGCCGTCGCCGTCCTCATCAATCTCAACCTCCTTGGCGGTGGTGGCAAAGATTGCCTTGTTGCTTTCGGTCAGGTTGACAAGCATGATTCCTTCATATCCATTGCTGCCCATAATTCGTGACAGAAGAGTGGCTGCTTCCTCAGGATCTATCCGGTTGAGATTTGGTAGAGCATCTTCGGGAAATGCGTTGACGAGAACGACCCATGCGTTTTTAATATAATATTCCTCATTATCAAAGATCAGAATCTCGCCCTCCCGATTTTCAAACAGCGTACTTGCAGGAATAACCCCGACAGGAGGTCTTGGGCACATAATCTGATAGCCGTACGTCTCACTCTTATAGGAGTAGGACAGTTCGGATGTGGATTGCCCCATATCCGTCTGCACCGTCTCCATATCTACTTTCTCTGCGGAAAATGCCTGTGATGTACCGGACAAAAACGCTACAACAGAAATGGCAATCGCTATTTTTCGATAACTCTTTATCATATGACTCCCCTTATTATATCGCAGATCATGGCAAATGCTTTATGCACAGCCGCCTGTTTATTTTCAAATCTTGTTCCGTGAAAATTATTCTTTTGGACAACCGTATGTGTCTGATCGGCTACCGCAATATAGACCAACCCGACGGGCTTTTCTGTCGAACCGCCATCAGGACCTGCAATCCCCGTAATTCCCACACCGATATCGGCATATATGAGTTTGCGCACACTCTGCGCCATCTCCCGCGCAGTCTCCTCCGAAACGGCGCCGTAAACGGCAAGCGTCTCCTCAGAAACATGGAGCACACGTGCCTTCACATCATTGGAATAGGACACCACACTCCCCATGACGTAGGAGGAACTACCGGACACGTCCGTGAGCATACTCGTGAGAAGTCCGCCGGTACAAGATTCCGCACAGGCAATCGTAAGTCCTGCTGCACGCAGTTCCTTCCCCGTCCGCTCAGCCGGTATTTCATCTGTAAAGTCCATCAATGCACCCTCTCACCCACGATATCATAGGTAAAGCCCTGTAGGAAACGCACACGCACGATATCACCGACACAACTTTTTGTATCTCCCTCGACGTAGATCTGTCCGTCCACCTCCGGTGCCTCCCGATAGGAACGTCCCACCGCAATCGCCTGTTGCTCTGTATCACGCCCCTCAATTAGGACATCCATTTCAAGTCCTTCCAGTCCGATATTAATCTCCTCCGAGATCTTGCTCTGGAGGCTCATCAGATCGTGATAGCGCTCCTGAATGATCTCCTCGGGAACCTTATGCGCCATACTTGCCGCAGGTGTATCTTCCTCCTCGGAGTAGGTAAAGATTCCGACTTTGTCGAACCGTTGAGCCTCCACAAAGGAGCGAAGCGCTTGATAGTGTGTGTCCGTCTCTCCCGGAAAACCCACAATAAAGGTTGAACGAATCGCTACACCCGGAATGCGGTCACGCAGCTTTTTGATCAGCTTCTCTACCCCTTCACGCGTATCCGGGCGATTCATCGACCGCAGGACAGCATTGTGTGCGTGCTGAAGAGGAAGATCGACATATTTCACAACCTTGGGTTCGGTTGCGAACACCTCGATGAGTTCATCTGTGAAGTATTTTGGATAGCTGTATAGCACACGGATCCACACAATCTTCTCAATTTTCGCCAACTCCAACAGAAGCGATGGAAGCATGGGCTTCTTGTAGCGATCCAGACCATAGTTCGCACTGTCCTGTGCGATGAGAACGAGTTCCCGTACGCCATTTTCTGCAAGGTCATGAGCCTCCGCAACAATATCTTCCATATCCCTGCTGCGGAAACTGCCGCGGATAAGTGGAATCGCACAGAACGCACAGTGATGATCACACCCTTCCGCAATCTTGACATAGGCTGTATAATTCGGTGTTGTGCGTAGGCGCGGCGTCTTGGCATCATAGATGGTCTCATCCTTCCCGGAGATCAAGAGCCGCCGCCCTTTCAGTGTCTCCTGAACAACCTCCATGATACGGCTCCATGCTCCTGTCCCGATAATGGCATTGGCTTCCGGAATTTCATCAAGGAGCTGTTGCCCGTAACGTTGCCCGAGGCAGCCCGCCACAATGAGACTGCGGCAGCGACCAACTTCCTTATAGTCTGCCATTCCAAGCACCGTAGTGATGGACTCTTCTTTTGCAGATTGAATAAATGCACAGGTATTGACGATCAGGATATCCGCCTCCGCCGGCTCATTGGTGATCTCAATGCCATGCTCCCGCATAATACCGAGCATGACCTCTGTATCGACGAGATTCTTTGCACACCCGAGACTGATAAAACCTGCTTTCACTGATAAAACTCTCCTCTGGCTTTCGTTATTCTTCGTTGAACCGCACCTCTTTGATCCAGCGATCTAGGAGAATCTCCTTTTCCTCCTTACTGAAATACGGTCTGTTTCTAAAAATATTGATATTTTTCCCCGCAAACATCTGATAGGAAAGCGTCATTGGGTTCGTTGTCAGCAAGTAGAAACGATGCTGTGCAAGTGCAAACTGCGCCTCATCTGAAAGCAGCCAATCCGAAAACACCTCTGCCGTATGCGCATCTCGTTCCGACGAGCGAAATGCTATGCCCGTGCCGTAAATAACAGCAGATGTACCATCCACAGGATAGAGAATGCGAATGGGATATTCGTCATGCACATAGCGCAGGGTCTCACTCAGAACCGCCACCGAAAGATCCACCTCGCCCATGCCTGCCTGTCGCACAGGCGTATGCAGGTATTTGGAGTACTGCATGATCTTCGGCTGTATCCTGCGCCAAATCTCAAAGGCACGCTGATCCCCATACTCGGCAATCATGCTGTAGAGCAGATTCGACGAAGCATCCGCCGCCATAAAATCCGTTGTCCCAATGCGGATGTCCCTCTGCTGAGCGAGCTGCTGCCAAGAGTTTGGCAGATCGAGATGTGTCCTGAGATAATCCTGATTCACCGCAAAGACCACGGGATCATACCATACACCCGTCCAGTAGCGGTTTGGATGACGGAACGAATCTGCAACCTGATCGCCCTTTTCCGAAATATATGGCATAAGATAACCGGCTGCAGACGCTCGATCCAGCGTTTCGCGATCTGCCAGAATAAGTGACGCCTTGCCGTCATCATCCCCCAGAGCTTGTTCATGCAGGCGTATTAAAATCTGTTCGGACGATAGCTGAACGAAGTTGACACGGACATTATACTCTTTTTCATACTCCTCGGACAGCACTGCCGCAATCTCTGTCGGAAATGATGTATAGGCTGTAATTTCCTGCATGGGATGGCGTTGCACACCGCGCGTCCCCGATGACAGATATGCGGAACCTGCGGCAATCATGGTCACGAGGATGACGGCAATCATGATAAACAGCATATACCGCTTCATGAAGATCCTCTTTCACTTAGAAACATAAACTTTTCTACATTATAAACAATTCCCTCAAAATCTACAAGCCATTTTATCTATGGCAACAGCAAATCAGACTTGGTCAATAAAAAAGGCGCCTTTACAAAGTTAAAAGCACCTTTCCAAATTCACTTATTTTCCAACGAGCAACTTTGTCTGTTCCACAATATGCTCTGCAGTGAGCCCAAACTGCTTCATCAGTTCCGCTGCAGGACCCGAATGACCGAACTCATCACGAATGCCGATACGGTGCACAAGCGTCGGATATTTTTCTGCAAGAACAGCGGCGACAGCCTCTCCCAGTCCGCCAAGGATATTGTGCTCCTCAACTGTCACGATCTTTCCACATTCCTGCGCTGTGCGAATGACAAGTTCCTCGTCCAATGG
>CALALM010000277.1 GCA_937925565.1 uncultured Centipeda sp. | reverse complement strand
GCGAGGTGCTTGCCTACGCGCGCGGCGGCGTTGTGACGCGCGTGACTCTCCTTGAGGGCGCCCGTGCGGAGGCGCTCGAGGTGATTGTCAGTTCCGGCGCTTCCGTTGTCGGAAAGAAATTGATGAATGCGAATCTCCCGCGTGAATGCCTCGTCTGTGCCTATGTACGCAACGAGGAGGCAGCGATCCCGAACGGCATGACGGAGCTCCTGCCGGGTGACCGCGTGATCCTTTTCGTCCTTAAGAGTTTCGCGAAAAAGGCGCTTGCCTATTTTGGAGACGACTGATGCGTTTCGATTTGTTCTGGGTGCTCATGGGACGTACGGCATATGTCTTTGCGCCGATCTACCTCATCCCGTTCGGCTATGGCTTTGTGCTCGGCGATCCGCTCGCGGGATCGTTTCTCGCGCTCGGCGTTCTGACCGCGATCCTCGGCATGGTGTTCGGCAATATGGGGCGCAGCCATATGCGTCAGCTCTCGGTCGAGGAGGGGACGCTCTTCCTCCTTTCCGTCTGGTTCCTGCTCGCTGTGCTCGGCATGCTGCCGTTTCATCTGGCGGGGCTGCACCTCTCGCCCGTGGACACGTTCTTCGAGTGCATCTCCGCGCTCACGACAACGGGCATGACGGCGCTCAACGAGACGCTTCCGCCCTCACTCATCCTTTGGCGTGCACTGATGAGCTGGTTCGGTGGTCTGCTCTTCATCGTAATCCTCGTATCGGTGCTGCCCGTCGTGAGCGGCTGTTTCGGCGTTGACTTCACCGTACGGCAGGAACGACTCTTCAGTCCGCTCTGGAACCGAATGATGCGCCCCATGCGCGAGATGACGCTGATCTACATTGCAATCACAGTCATCGCTGTCATCATCTACCTCGCGGCGGGCGATGAGATTTTCCCTGCGCTCATCCTCGCGCTCTTTACCATCTCCTCGGGCGCGGGTCCGGTTACCGGCGGACTTCCTCCCGCTCCGCTGCTCATGCTGGGCAGCGGTCTCGTCGCCCTGCTCTCGGCGCTGCCGCTCCTCACACTCTGGCAGATGCTGCACCGCAGGTCGAACACCGAACTCACACAGCATATGGAGCTGCGCTCCTTTTTCGCGCTCTTTCTCTGTGCGGGAACATTGCTTTCAATTCTGCCCATATTACACGGTACGCAGACGATTGCGCGTGCCGTCAGCTACGGTTTCTTCTACGCCATTTCCTTTCTTTCGACGAACGGGCTCATGCTGCAGGAGGAAATCTCGTTTCATAGCGGCTCCGAACTGCTGCTCATCCTGCTCGCCGTCATCGGCGGCTGCATGGGTTCTTCGGCGGGTGGTTTCCGCATATCGCGCGTGCTCGTCCTCATCTCACTTTCGTGGACGGAACTGCTGCGGACACTGCATCCGCGCATGGTGTTTGCCGTGCGGCAGGGCGGTGGAATTGTACCCCTGCACTCTGCGGGGCGCATCCTCGTGCTTGCGTTCATCTCCGCGACAGTCTTTTCCATCAGCAGCCTTTTCATCGCCCTTGCCGGACTCAGTCCCATCGAAACGATCACTCTGACGGTCTCCTGCCTGACGACAACGGGCGGCGTCGCCTCGCTCGCAGATCTGGATACGGTCACGAGCCTGCCCATCTGGACGAAGCTCCTCTGCGCTCTCCTCATGATCCTCGGGCGCATCGAGATCTTTGCTTTCTTTCTCTTCATCGGCTCCCTCCTCGAAGACACGGGACACAGGTGGTAGAACGCTATGAATATCTACACCGTCAACTACATTCTCTCGCGCCTCTCATTCGCAATGGCGGCGGCGCTTGTGATCCCGCTCATTCTTGCAGTCGCAGGCGACGAGCCCACCCGTGAGGCGTTCACGCTGTCCGTCCTCGTCAGCGCATTTGTCGGCGTTGGTTTCCGCCGCTACGGAAAGCCTGCCGAGGAGCTGACGGCGCGCGAGGGCATCGCCATCACGGCGTTCGGTTGGTTCACGGGGACGTTTCTCGGTATGCTCCCCTACCTGCTCGGCAATTATCTCGGCTTTCTCGACGCGCTCTTTGAAAGCATCTCTGGCTTCACGGGAACGGGGGCAACGGTCTTTGCCTCGCTCGGCTCCCTCCCCTACAGCCTCCTCTTCTGGCGCATGATGACGGCGTGGATTGGGGGCCTCGGTATCATCGTGATCTTTATCGCGCTCCTGCCGCAGTCCGGCGCAAGTACCATCTATATGTATAACGCCGAGGGTGCGGGCCCGACGATGGATCGCGTCATGCCGCGCCTGCGCGATATGACGATGGCACTCTTCAAGATTTACCTCATATTTACGACGTTTACAACAGCGATCTTCATGCTCTGCGGCGTGGACTTCAGCATCGCCCTCACACACGCAATGTCGACGATTGGGACGTGCGGTTTTTCGACATACGACGACAGCACAATGCACTTTCACAGTCTGCCGTTCGAACTGTGGACTGCCCTCTTCATGTTCCTTGCAGGCGGCAGCTTCTCCCTCTACTACCGTGCGTGGGTCAAGGGCCCGTCCGTCATCCTCCGGAATACGGAGTTCCGCACCTATCTCTGCATGATCCTCGTCGCCATGCTGCTCGTCGCGCTCAACCTCATCATTGAGATGGGGATGGATTTCGCGACATCTGTACGCTTCGCCATATTTCAGGTGACATCGCTCTCCACGACAGGCTTTGTATCGGCAGACTTTGAAACGTGGCCGACATTCTCGAAACTCCTCCTGCTCCTCCTCATGACGATCGGCGGCTGTGCAGGATCGACGGCAAGCGGCATCAAGGTTGCGCGCATCATCCTTCTCGTACGCAATGCGCGCGCTGTCATCCTCCAGAAGCTGAACCCGCATCGCGTTGTCGATATCTCGCTCGGCGGCGCACATGTGGACAGTGCGATGCTCCTGCGCGTGGGGACGTTCTTCTTCCTCTACTTCGCGATCATCTTCGTGACCGCGTTCCTCCTCACGATGGACGGTCTGCTCCCGTTCGACGCGATTGCCGTCGCCATCACAACCATCGGCAACATCGGCCCCGCGTTTGGCATCGTAAGCGCGACCTCCACCTATGCGCCGCTCTCCGACTTTGTAAAGGCGGTGCTCTGTATCTCCATGCTGCTCGGCCGCCTTGAAATATTTACCCTGCTGATCCTCCTGCGTCCCTCGTTCTGGCGCAAGACGAAGCGGTGGTAAGCACATATACAAAAACTCTTTGAGCCATTTATGGTTCAAAGAGTTTTTGTATTTCGCTTCTTATTTCCCCCGCCGCAGTTCTTCAAGGCGTGCGAGTGTGTCGCTGTCGATTCGCTCGTGCAGTTCGCTGCGCGCAAGCGGTTGAATGTGCGGATTCATGTACTCCGCCTTCATCAGCTTCTTCGTCTTTTTCACGGAGCGGCGCAGCTCGGGCGAGGTGATGCGGTAGGCGCCCGCGCCGAGGATGACGCTCTGCTCCGCGCCGTCGGAGGTAACGACATGCACCTCGCGTCCTGCGCGCACCGCCGTATAGGCAAGGCGCTCGATACAGCTGTCCGCCGTCTCCCCAGCGCCCGTATAGATGACCTTCATCCGATCCGTGATCTGCAGCTCGTGCTCCTCGTCCTCGGTAAAAAACGCATCGAACACGACGGTCATCTCGTAGTTCTCGAAGGCACCGTACTCTGTGAGGATGTGGACGAGGACATCACGCGCCTCGTCGAGGTTGCTGCGCAGGCGCATGAGCTCCGGCCATGCGTTGATAACGTTGTAGCCATCGATGAGGTAGTACTCGCTCTCGCGCTGCCTAGCCATGCTGCACCGCAGCCTTTGCCGTGCGCTGGCGCAATGCTTCGTACATGAGGATTGCACCCGCGACCGAGGCGTTGAGCGAGTTGATCTTTCCGTGCATCGGCAGGCGCACGGTGAAGTCGCAGAGGTCGCGCGTGAGGCGGCTCATGCCGCGCCCCTCGCTGCCGATCACGAGCACGAGCGCACCCGTGAGGTTTGCACGGTCATACATCTCCTCGCCCGCCATATCCGTGCCTGCAATCCAAAAGCCCTGCTCCTTCAGCGCGCGCATGGTCTGCGCAATGTTGCCGATGCGCGCGACGGATACGTATTCGAGTGCTCCCGCCGAGACGCGCGCGACGGTCTCCGTGAGCGGTACACTGTGACGTCGCGGCAGGAGAATCCCGTGCACGCCCGCGGCGTCCGCCGTTCGGAGGAGAGCACCGAGGTTTTGCGGATCCTCGATGCCGTCCAAGAGGAGCAGCAGAGGATCCTCGCCGCGCTCCCGCGCCGTCGCGATAATCTCCTCGACAGCGACATAGGCGACGGGCGCGACGTAGGCAAGTGCCCCCTGATGACGCACGCCCTCGGGCACGGCGGCGTCCAGCTTTGCACGCCCCACAACATCTACCGTAATGCCGTGCTCGCGCGCAAGATCGCGCAGCTCATGCACGGAGCTTCCGTGCAGTCCATCCGCGAGCAGGATGCGGTTGATGCCGCGCCCCGCCTTGATTGCCTCGACGATCGCGTGGCGTCCGGCAAGAATATGGGCGGGCTGTTCTGCTGTGCGCTCTTCCGCATGTTTTGCAAGGTTCTTCTCAGCGTGTTTTTCTCTGCGCTTTTCCGTGCGCTGTTCTTTCGCTTTCATTGCGCGCCCCCTACATCATCCGCGCGGGATAAAGCGCTCAAGCCATGATTCCTCGGCAACAATGAGATCACGCATGCGGAGCATCATCTCCTTGATCTCCCACTGTGCACCGGGTGTCCGTACGCGTTTCTCATACACATCCATAAAGGAGCGTAGGTTGAGTGTCGTGACGAAATTCGTACACGCACCGCCCGGCAGAACAAAACGCGCGTCCTGCTTTGCAACGCCCATCGCGAGCAGGTCGTCATACGCCGTCTGAATCTGGCGCATGCACGCCATATAACGTACATAGGCTTCATTGTTGTCGGCGATCGTCTGCGGGACGACGTGACCGAAGAGTCCGTCCGTCTGCTTCGCAGACTGCTCAGAAACGTAGCGCTGGCTCTGCACGCTCAGTGAAACGCCGATGCGGTGGCGGCTGTACTGCGCGAGCAGCGTGCGCGAAACATCCTTGACGGCGAAGGTCATGGTGCAGTGCTCCACCACCGAAAGATGCTTGCTCGTCATGATGCGTTCGAGGAGGCGCAGCATCTCTTCATCCGTCTTTTCCTGTGCAAGGAGTTCGATCGGCGAGTCCGCACTGTAGCATGTCCGTGCCGCCGTCCAGCATGTCTTTAGATAGTTCGGTGTCTTTGCAATCAGTTTAATTTCCATGCGTTTGCTCCTGCTGATTCATCATCTCTTTGGCGATGATCTGAAATGCCGCCTCCGCGATCTCCTCAAGGCGTTCGTGCTCCTCACGTATGTAAAGGCTCCCGAGCAGCGCCTCGAAGCCCGTACTCGTATGATAGTCCGCGACGGACGCGCTGCGCGGTGCGTGGCTCTTTGTATTGCGCGCGCGCCGATAGATCGTCTGCTCCTCCTCTGTGAGCATATCCGAAATGGCGCGATAGGCATGCGCCTGCCAGAGTGCCGAAACGATCTGCGCACTGAACGAATGAAGCGCCTGCACCTGTGCCTGTTCGTAGGAGAGGAGGCGCATGCGCACGTAGAGGTGAAAGTAGGCGTCACCCACATAGGCGAGAACGAGCGGATGTATATGCGCCGCATCCACATGCTCATAGCGTGTGCGGATATTACCCGCTGCATCGGGCAGGAACATCATGCGCACGAGCTGCTGAAAGCGTTCAAACTTCATGCGCGCTCAAGCCCTTTTCCAGCGCACGCCCGTCGGCGTATCCTCGATCACAACGCCCGCCTCCTTGAGCCCGTCGCGAATCCTGTCCGCGACCGCCCAGTTCTTCGCTGCACGCGCCTCCTGACGAATGCCGATGATGAGCTCCATCAGGGCATCGGCGAGACCATCATCCGCCGTAGCCTCTTCCTGCTCGAATATGCCGATGATCTCCGCCATCGCGTGATAGTCATCCGCCGCCTTCTTAAAGTTTGCCGCATCGAATGCAACGCCGCGCTCGATCTCCTGATGGTAGCGGTTGATCTCCTTCGCAAGTCCGAACATCTGGCTGATCGCAAGCGCCGTGTTGAAATCATCATCCATTGCTGCGTCGAAGTCACGCAGGAACGTCTCAGCCTGCACCGCCAGCTCTGCCGCCGTGTCCGATGTCCCCTCGCGCTGTGAGAGCTCTGCAATGACCGTGTTCGCATTCCGCAGACGATCCAGTGCTGTCTGCGCCTCATGCAGACGTTCGTCACTGAAGTCGAGCGGGCTGCGGTAGTGGGTCTGGAGGATGAAGAAGCGGATGACCTCGCCCGGGAATTCCTTAAGGATGTCCTTGACCGTAAAGAAGTTGTTCTTCGACTTCGACATCTTCTCGTTGTCGATCGTAATAAAGCCGTTGTGCAACCAATAGCGCGCAAATTTCTCATCGCCGTCAATGCACGGCTCCGCCTGCGCAATCTCATTCTCGTGGTGCGGGAAGATGAGGTCGTTGCCGCCGCCGTGGAAGTCGAAGGCATCACCGAGGTATTTCACGGACATCGCCGAGCACTCGATGTGCCAGCCGGGACGACCCTGTCCCCACGGACTCTCCCATGAGGGTTCACCGGGCTTTGCCGCCTTCCAGAGGGCGAAGTCCATCGGGTGCTCCTTCGTTTCGTTGACCTCGACGCGCGCACCTGCCTCCATATCGTCGAGGCTGCGCCCACTGAGGCGGCCGTAATGCGCGAACGCCTCCACGCGATAGTAGACATCGCCCGCCTCCGTCACGTACGCATAGCCGCGCGCAATCAGTGTCTCGATCATGCGGATGATGTCCTCCATCGTCTCGGAGACGCGCGGGAACACATCGGCACGGCGTACATTGAGCGCATCCATCGCCTTGAAATATGCGGCGATGTAGCGATCAGAGATCTCCTTCCACGTCACGCCTTCGCGATTCGCGGCATGGATGATCTTATCGTCCACATCCGTAAAGTTCTGGATATAGCATACCTTGTACCCTTTGCGTGCAAGATAGCGGCGGATGACATCCCATGTGACAAAGGGGCGCGCGTTCCCGATGTGCGGATCGTTGTACGGCGTCACGCCGCAGCAGTAGATGCTGACTTCGCCCGCATGCAGCGGATGAAACGCTTCCTTTTTTCGCGTCATTGTATTGTATACGGTAAGCATGATAACTCTCCTCTATTTTCGTTCTTCCAGTTCGGAGAGGCGCGCTTTCAGCACCTCGATCTCCTGCCGCATCTGCTCGATTATCTCCGCCTCGGGATCGGGCAGCATGTCGTGATCAAGATCGACATCCAGCTCGCTTGCGATCTCCTCCGCGCTCTCCTCGCATTCAAGCGAAAGTTCCCGTGCTCTGAGAAAATCCTCCTCCGTACGAACGCGCTGTCCGTTCATCATGACAATCCGCCCCGGGATGCCGACGACGGTCGCATGTGCTGGCACGGGCTTCAGCACGACAGAGCCTGCGCCGATTTTCGCATGGTCGCCCACGGTGAACGAGCCGAGCACCTTCGCACCCGAGGCGACAACGACATTGCTGCCGAGTGTCGGATGTCGCTTGCCCTTCTCCTTGCCCGTGCCGCCGAGTGTCACGCCCTGATAGAGCGTAACGTTTTTGCCAAGCTCCGCTGTCTCGCCGATGACAATGCCCGTGCCGTGGTCGATGAAGAGCCCCTCGCCGATCTTTGCCCCGGGGTGGATCTCAATGCCCGTCAGAAATCGTCCGAAGTTGGAGATCAGGCGCGGGAGGAGCACCCAGCCGCGCACATAGAGTGCGTGCGATATACGATGAAGCCAGATGGCATGCAGACCGCCGTAACAGAGCAAGACCTCGATCGTGCTCCGCGCCGCAGGGTCACGCTCAAAGATAACGCGAATATCACGTTTGAGTCTCGCGAACATAACAGCTTCCTCTCCACAGTACACAGCAACAAAAGAAATGCGCCTGCGTCTCTTCAGAGACGCCGACGCGCAGATCGCCTTTGATTTCTTCTTTATTGTAACAAAAAAACACCCGCTAGACAAATTTTTTTATCTGCGGATGTTTTCGTTTGCACGGGGCTATATCCCCTCTTCGTTGCGTCCGTGATGCGGCTGACCGCTGACAATCTGCATGGCGCGCATAGTCTCAGTCATCAACTCCACCTCATATTGAACCTCCATGCCTTCAGCGCGAAGGAGAATGGCGCCCTTACGCGTAGAAACGTAGCGAGGCGGCAGATTGTTCAGTGCAATCATCATCATATCGGTACGACAGCGATCGCACATACAAATCTCAGGATGCTGCGGCGCGAGTCGATCCAGCATACGCTCAACGGCATCCTCCATGTAATTCTTAAATGGCAAGTGCGGCATCACGGAACTCCTTTCCGATGACGTTTCACCCCAGACGTACGGTGTAGATCATTCCCTTATAATCCTGCTCCGCAAGGTTTCCCTCTGAAGCGACCGTATATTCGATCATATTCGGCGACCGTTTGCGAATGTAGACACCGACCGTATCATCATCGCTCACGTCATCACTATTGAGCATGCAGCGCACCATACGCACCTCTGCCGCCTTCATATGCCCCTTCAGTGCACGCGGCTCCTGTGTATAGTAAAGTTCAAACTCATCCTCATCCGCATAGGTGAAATACGTCCATACACCATAATCAACACGCGCGTCAATATCCACCTTGAAGCAGCCGCGCTCGTTCAGGCTGCCGAGGAAGTACGGGAAGAGGAGCTCATCGTGCTCATCCACGTTCTTATTGATGATCTTGACATCTTTTCCGCCCTTGCGGCAGCGCAGGAGTCCAAACGCAACACCCGTCTTGCCCGTGCGTAGGCGGTCGAATCCGTCGTGAAGGACTTTCTTCTCCTTCTCCTCATCCTCCACACCAAGCGGAAGATAGAGCAGGAACGGCGCATCTTTTTGCCGGGTGGTACTCCCCTTCGCTGCATCCGGCTTCTTCCCGCCCGCAGTATCCGACTTCTCTGCAGAGGCAGTCTGCAGCGTATGTATGGTATTGATCTGCCGTGCAATATACTCATCGAAGAGTTTGCGCACCATAGGAGCCTTGCACGAGTTACCGGCAAGAAAGATATGTACCTGACGCACATTGCGCCCCTTGAACGCCGCCGCCATCGCCTGAAAGAAGTTTTCAACGCCGCGGCGAATGCGATCCTCAAGTGTGCGCTCAAGCTTCTTTACGTCGATGTGCAGGCGTATCTCCGCACGATTTCCAGCATTCCCCGTCTTTTCCGAGGAGAAAAGTGTGATATTCGTATCAAAGCTGTCCCCCGCCGCAAACTCCTCATAGCCCTCGCGGCGCTCCCAGAAGGGACGCAGTCGCTCGGCAAGGATTTTGTTGTTCAGATGGGATGCGGCATCGCGTGTCTCGCGCACGAGTGCTTCTGCTCCCGCGAACGTCTCGCTCTCCGGCGGCAGGGCGAACGTGATCTTATGCTGGCGCATCTCCGCAAGATTGTCCTTGAACACCTCATAGGCCAGGAGTTCGAGGATGTTCTCACCGCCGAGATACATATCGCTGCCAAAGCCAAACTGTTCGATGACGAACTTGCGCCGCCCGTTCTCCGGCACGTATTCCACGCCGAAGTCAAAATCCGTCGTGCCGCCGCCAAAGTCGAACACGCCGTAGGCGACCTCCTCACCCACACGCTTCGGTTCGAGTCCGTACGCCTCAAGCGCACTGATTGCGTACGCCGCCGGCTCATTCGCGCCATCGTACACGCGGAAACGGCGCATCATCTCCGGATCATCGAGCAGTGCCTTCGGCAGCGTCTTTCTGAGCCCCCGTTCAAAGCTCATGCGAATGTGTTCACGCAAATTCTTCTCATAGCCCACGGGGAACGACAAAATGTAGTCGAGGTAGATGTTGCGATGCATATTGTTGATGTAGAGACCAAGATAGTACGCATAGATCTCGATCGGGTCGAAGCCGCCCGCATCGAGCGGTTGTGTCTCCGCATACGGCTTGACCTCCTGAATGTAGCCGTGCCTGTCCTTTAGGATCGGGGAGTTCGCCTTGTCACGCGTCCAACGCTTGAGCTCACTGAACACGGAATAATAGACCGCGATCCCCTCCGTGGACTGACGCTCGAAGATCGCATCCGCCGCCTGATGGGACGCCGTCACCTGTGCCCACTCCGTATAGGGACGTCCCTCGCGCGCACGATAGCGCTGCTTAAACTTTTCGATGTCGATCAGCTCGATTGCCGTCGGGTTCTCATAGTCCTGAATGGTCGGCTCGTTCGCATAGTCCCCCTTGCCGATGCGCAGGAGACGCGCCTCACGGTCACGGCAGACGACAACGGTACTGCGCGTGCCAAAATCGATGGCGCAGGTGCCGTTCATGATGACATCCAGCTGTGGAGGACGCGCCACGAGGAAGTCCGTCGGTGGCAGACGCAAACAGACACTGTCCTCATGCCCATCCTCCGTCATCTCCTCATAGAGATCCCAGTGCCCGAGGCTCATATCCGTCAAAAGGCGCTCCGCATAGGGTTGGATGTTCGCGCGTACATGATCGGCATAGAGAAGCGCCTTCTTAAACGGCTCAATGGAGAAATCCAACGCCACGGAACCGGTATTGATCGCCGTCTCGATCACGCTCTGGATGTCAAAGGTCATGCCAAAGATGTTCTCTTTGAACCGTCCGGCGACAACATCATCGGCAAAGCGCTCATGATCGAAGAGCAGCTGATCCTCCTCGATGCGGATGTAGGAACGGATCTTCGGATACTCTGCAACAAGGCGGCGCAGACGCCCCTCCTGCTCGTGCGAGACATCCTCCGCGTTGAACTCATCCGCGATCCACTTCAGAAAGCTCTGCGCACCACTCTTCTCCGTGGCCAGCGAGAACATATACTTCTTATTGACAATGGAAGCTGTCTCGTCCTTGAGTTCGGCAATATCCCTACCGATCTGCCGTCCAAAGTGAAGCGAACTCTCGTAAAAAAACTGTCGAAACGCATTTTTCTCCAAATGTAAGCTGCGCATAAGCACCGGACGTACCGATGCCTGAACCTCTTTTCGCCCCATTCATTCATCTCCTAACGAAAAACAAAAATCCCTTTAAGTGTAGATATTCTTCACCGTCAATCAAAATCCTTTTTCCTATTTTGGTAAAGAAAAACCCCCACGGAAAATCCGCAGGGCATTCGATCAAAATGGTGCGCTCGGCGGGAGTCGAACCCACGCTTTCAGCTCCGGAGGCTAACGTCCTATCCACTGGACTACGAGCGCATGAAGGTACGATTAGCATTATAGCCCAAAACACACTATTTGTCGAGTGCTTTTTCATCGTGCACCTCTGCCTCAGCCGTACGCTCCTCGTGTACGGACGAAACAGGGGCAAAATAGCGGCGAATCGCACCGACCTCATCGCCGATAAAGAGGGCAATGGGGGATTCGCGCAACATGACAAGTTCGAGCAGACGTGCCTGTTCGGCAGGATTCTGCTCCTTCATGGTC
The DNA here is from genome assembly GCA_937925565.1 of uncultured Centipeda sp. Lineage (GTDB taxonomy): Bacteria > Bacillota > Negativicutes > Selenomonadales > Selenomonadaceae > Centipeda. The sequence continues at coordinate 2,682 of CALALM010000277.1, read as the reverse complement.
GTGGGATCTGCCGCAGCACGCGTGAGCGTGATAGCCTTCTGCTCGGCTGCCGCATAGTCATTCGTTTTGCTCACAATGACGGCAATCGGATCATAAACGCGGTCAGAGAGCTCCGTCGGCGGAGAACTCTTTTCCATGCGCGTACGCAGATCCTGCATATCCCGTTCTAGATTCACAAGGCGGGCATAGGTGATCGCAATGTCACTTTCACCCTCCCTGGCATCCGCGAGAATCTGATGATATCGCGTCCAGTCACGATCTAGTTCCACAATCTGCTTCTGGTACATCTCCCACCATGGCATAAAGAGTTCCTGATCGTGCGCGATGGCGGCACGCTGCTCGATGGTCAGCGGCTCCGGTGCGCGCTCTGCCATCTGTATCCGAAAGACAATTCCGCCAAGTACTGCGAGCAGTGTGACAAAGATTAAAAAAACACGACGCGGTAAATAGCGGAACAGGATGATGAGCAGCAGAATGACACCAACCATCAGAACATAGATCAGCATAGACCCCTCCGGTAAAATCAGGCACCCGCGCGCTCCTGCAAGGCTGCACGGTTCAGAATGTGAATCCGCCCCCGAGAGGTCTGTACCAACCCCTCCTGACTGAATTCACGAATCAGACGGCTGACCACCTCGCGGGCTGTACCGAGATACTGCGCGGTCTCCTCATGGGTCAGTCGGATCTCATTCCCTGCTGTGCGCGCGGACTCCGTGAGCAGGAATTTCGCAAGCCGCCGATCTGCAGAGGTGAAGAGCATCTGTTGAAACTTCCACAGCAATTCCGAAAGACGCACGACCGCATACTCATACGCACGTGCACGCACAGGAATATTCGCATCGAGGATGCCGCGCACGACCTCCGTATTTGAGACAAAGAGATCGGTGTCCTTTGTTGCCTCAATTGAAATATCGCAGGGCATAGTAGCGAGAAATGCAGTGCTTGCGAGAAGTGCAATATCCCGGTCGCGCAGGAAGTAGAGCGTGAACTCACGCCCCTCCTCCGAGAGGATGTAGACGCGCAGAGCGCCGGAGATGATGTGCAGTGTCCCCACCTGTACAAGCGAACCGCGATGAACAAATTCACCTTTTGCACAGTGTTGGAAGCGCGTATGGGCGATCAAGTCATCATGCTGCGCATCCGTCAGTTCATTCCACAGATCGAACTGCCCTATATAATCACGAAAATGGCAGTCTGCCGAAACACGTGCCGACATCCTCGTCCCCCTCTTTTCTCTCCCCCTGTATTCCATCTATTGTCGCTGCAGATAACGCACCGCTGCAAGTCCCGCTTCAGCTCCCTCATAGACCGCTTTGGCAATCTGCAAAAGGCCGCCTGTGCAGTCCCCTGCCGCGTAGACGCCCGGGATATTGGTCTCCATCTGCGTACCCACGACGATTTTGCCGGCCTCCAGCAATACACCAAGCTTTCGTGCAAGCTCCGAGGTGCCTGCCGGACAGATTGCCGGAAAGACACCACTCATGTTCATGGATCTGCCATCCGTAAAGATAATGCGCTCCACACGATATTCGCCCTCGATCCGCGCGATCTTGCGGGAATCCGTCACAATACCGTCCGGGACCATGATATTCGGCTCCATTCCGTTGGTCAGGATAGACAGATGAGCGACGTGCGGGCGAAGAATCTCCGCTTCATGCAGGGCATAGTCCCCCGCACCGATGACAGCGACATTTTTTCCACGATAAAAGAATGCGTCACAGATCGCACAGTAACTTACGCCGCGTCCCTCGAACTCACGTATGCCCGGTATCGCAGGCGTCTTGCGCGGCGCACCTGCTGCAAGGATGAGGGCATCCCCTTCGTAGTTGCCATGCACCCCCTCAATGCGAAAACTACGACCACCGGCCACCGGAAGAATCGCCATCACCTCATCCGTCTCGAAGCGGACGCCGAGACGCTTCGCCCCCTCGATGCTGCGTCGCTCAAGCTCCACGCCGGAGACGGGTTCTGCAAAACCATAGTAGTTCTCAACCCATTCTGCAGCGGCGAGAGCTCCCGCCCCCTTCGTGATGACAGTCACGTCTGCACCGCTGCGCCGCGCATAAAGTGCGGCAGAGATGCCCGCGGGACCGGAACCGATGATGATGACGTACATAGATACTCCTATGAAAAAGAGGCGCTTTGACGCCTCTTTTTCTCTGTCTTCGGAAATCTGCTCAGTGGTGGTTAAAGAGTAAACTCACCGAACGATGGCTTTGAATCCGCACAATGACATCTGCAAGAGACTGTGCGAGAGAGAGTGTGACGAGTTTATCGGACTGCTTCTCCGGCGGAAGCGGGATGGAGTCGGTTATGACCAGCTGGTCGATGACAGAATTATTGAGACGCTCCACAGCGGGATTGCTCAGGATGGCATGCGAACACGCTGCCAGCACGCGCTTTGCGCCGCGCTCCTTGAGCGCCTTTGCCCCCTCGCAGAGCGAGCCTGCCGTATCGACAATATCATCGATGAGGAGTGCGGTCTTGCCCTCGACCTCGCCGATGAGATTCATGACCTCTGCACAGCCGGGACGCGGGCGGCGCTTCTCAATAATCGCAATCGGTGCGTGGAGGAAATCTGCCATGATGCGCGCACGCGTGACGCCGCCGAGATCCGGCGAGACCACGACGAGATCCTCGATCTCCTGCTCGCGGAAATAACCGGCGAGCACGGGAGCCGCA
>CALALM010000276.1 GCA_937925565.1 uncultured Centipeda sp. | reverse complement strand
TCACAGACCGCCATGACACCGTGCTCCCGATTGCTCGGAGCACGATAGCGTGCGCGTTCCTGTACCGCAGGGATCGCGTTCTCCATCGCAAAGCTGTAGGCAACGGAGTCCATGAGCTCCAAATCGTTCCCGTAATCGCCAAATGCAGCACATTCCTCGGGCGCCAGTCCGAGCTGTTCCCGAATGCGTGTGGCAGCGACTCCCTTGTTCACACCGAGGCTGTAGAGATCGACCCACTCGGAGCTCGAGAGCGTCACTTGCAGTCGATCCGTGTACTGTTCCATGACGGGGAAGATCGTCGTCGCGGCATTGCCCGTAAAGTCACAGAACGACATCTTGATCGGCGCATCGTCCACGGCGGCAAAGTCCTCCACAACCGCCGTCTGCGTCACATACTTTGCAAGCTCCATACGAAACGCGTGCACATCGTCATCCATATGCAGATACCCCTGCTTCTTGCCGCACAATACCGAATGCACGTTCGGTATTGCCTCCCCCGTCCGCATGACATCGAGGGCAAGCGCGCGATCCACCGTGTGCGAGAAGAGCTCTTTACCGCGCTCCATGACCATTGTGCCATTCTCCGCAACGAAGATCAGCTCATCCTTCCACGGTGCAAACGTCTGCAAAAGCGAGGCGTACTGCCGTCCCGATGCAGGCGCAAAACGAACGCCGTGCTCCGTAAGACGCCGATAAACATCCCCGAACTCTGCGGGCAGTTTCCCGTTCTCATCCAGCAGCGTCCCATCCATATCCGAAAAAATCAGCCGTATCATCCCGTCCCTCCCTCTTCTTTCCTTGTATACAGTGTTGTCATTATAACAAAAAAGTTTAGAACCTACAACAACACAGCAAGGAAGACTTCCGAACAGCTCATCACAGTTTCTATGTGACACCATAAGAAACCGGCGGCTGCTGCACGTTGACCTTTTTCCCACAATATGTATATGCGTCTGCCCTTGTCGCGCCTATTCCTCCTCGGGATACTTCATGCCCCACGACGCTCGGATGTTCGTCATCAGATCCATTACGTCGATCGTGCAGGCGAGCTGCATATCGTTGCGCTCGCCCGCAACCGCCGCCTCCATGTCGAGCACCTCGTACACGAGAGCATCCGCGGCAGAGCCCGCCGCGATCTCCTCCGTGCGCCCATCTGTCGTCCATGTGATGACCGCCTTTTCTCCGCGTGGGTATTCGAACACTTCCACGTAGCCGTTCTCGAATGCGATTGTGCCGCGCTTGGGCTGCTTTGCGTGGAGGGAGAGCGTGATCGCCGCCATCTCCTCCTGTGCGTTTTTCAGCAGAATGCCCGCCTGTTCGTCGACACCCGTCGGCGCATACTTCACCTGCGAAAGCACCTCCGTCGGCTGCGAGGTGAGGAAGTAACGCACGAAGGACAGCGCATAGACGCCGATGTCAAGCATCGCCCCGCCCGCAAGTGCGCGGTTGAAGAAACGATTCGCCATATCGTATTCCTTGAAGCTGCCAAAGTTCATCTGGATCATGCGCAGCGCGCCCAGTGAGCCGGATTCGACGATTTCTTTCAGCCGTCGATAAAGGGGCATATGGTAGATTGTCATCGCCTCGGCGAGAACGACGTTGTGCGTCCGCGCACAATCGATCGCCCGCATGAGTTCGTCGGAGTTCAGCGTAATGGACTTCTCGCAGAGGACGTGTTTGCCCGCCGAGAGCGCGGGGATCAGATAGTTGATGTGCGTGTTGTGCGGCGTGGAGATGTAAATGATGTCGACATCAGGATCGTCAAAGACCTCCTCCATCCGCTCGTACACTTTTGGAATGCCGTACCGCGCGGCGAACTCCCGCGCCTTGCTCTGCGTGCGGTTGCCAACGGCGTACAGCCCACCCCCAAGTGATTGCAACGCCTCGGCGAGCTGATGCCCGATCACGCCGCAGCCGAGCGTTGCCCAGCGATATCGCATGTTTGACATAAAAATCCCCTCCCTGCCGAAAGCATTCGACACAGAGGGGATTTTTCCTTTATTCAGAGACGCAGCGTTCTAGAGATCGTCGTCGTCTTCCTCCTCCATCGTCGAGGCATGGAAAAGTTGTGTTCCGTTCTTGCCCGCCTCCGCCGCCTGCGCCATGAGTGTGAGGATATCATAGTCCCCGCCGATGAGCTGTGCACTGACCATCTCGATGAGCATCGGCAGGTTCACGCCGGTGACGATACCGTACTTCCCGTTATTCGCCGCGAGTCGGCACGCCGCATTATAGGGACTCCCGCCAAAGAGGTCGTTGAGGAAGATCACACCGTCCGCGCAGTCCAGCGTCTCAATTGCCGCCCCGTACTTCTTTACCACGTCGTCAGGCCCCTCACCCGGCACGAGCGTTACGGCGCGCACATTCGTCTGCTCTCCGCAGATCATCTCACAGGACTTCACAATCTCCTCGGCAAAGATCCCATGCGTTCCAACAATGATTCCAAACATCTGTGTACCCCTTTCATTCCACCATACGTCTTGGACGACAATGTATTCCGTAAAATTGCCGCCGACTTCCGCACCGACATGTGCGCCGGACTTGCGGGGCATTGGTATTTATGTATTGGCGTTTATGTTTAACCGTGCGATTTTTTCCTCTGTTCCAGCAGATCAAAGACCGCGTCCACATCCATCTCGAACATCTGACTGTCCGCATCAATCGGCGCAAAGTAATAGGCGACCTGCTCCGCACCGAATTCCCGTTTCAGCGTTTCCCACTGCGGTGCAGAGAGAACGACAAACGCGAGCGTATCACTGCCGAGCGAGCCCATATACCAACGAATTGCATATGCGGGTGCTAGGTATTCCTGTGCCGCCTTCAGCGTCGTATCCCTGTCCGCAGCATCCGCCGCATAGGGAATCGCGTGCACCTCGCCATCCTTCTTCAACAGGATATCAAAGCCGCGTTCCTCCTCGGAGTCCACGCATTCGTAGTCGATCTGTGCCCCCTCTGGCAAAACATCGTTCAAATAGGAAAGAATCCCCTCGTCCTCGTCTCCCCAGTCCACCCAGATCAGCGCATCACTCACATCAAATGCTTCACCTTCCCTGATCGGCGTAGCAAGAAAATCCTGTACCTGTCGAAACACCTCGTCCATCGTTGTCCTCCTGTATCCGTTACCTTGCCATGCGGTAAATCTCTACGACATCCTGCTCATTGAGCCGCCTTGCCACAGCCCGTCAGCCCGTTGTGGGCAAGACTTCCCGCCCACATAATTTCAGCACGTGCCTCATAGTTCGTCGGGTCACGGTGCAGAATCTCCGCATACTTCATCACTGTGCGTAGCAGTCCCTCGGCAATCTCATCCATGATCTCCATATTGCCGCCCTGTGTGAAGTAACGCTCCATCGTGTGCATCATAATATCCGCACACCCCGCCTGCGTCTGGTAGTCCGGCAACGTCATCGTCAGTTCCGGATTCATCACGGCGAACTTCGGACGTGAAATGTCATCATCATACGCGCGTTTTTCGCCTGTGTCCACGTTCGTGATGACGCTGCCGCGACTCGTTTCGCTGCCCGCAGCCGCAATCGTGAGAACACATCCGACGGGCAGAAACGCCTTTGCCCTGCGTTTCTTCTCAAAGAGTTCCCACACATCCGACTCCGGCTCGGCAAGACCGTAGGAAATCGCCTTTGCCGAGTCGATCACACTTCCGCCGCCGACCCCAAGAATAAGAAAACCGCCCCGCAGGATCAAATGATCTCACGGAGCAATGTCTTTATCACACCAACTTATAGTATTTCAGCTGCCGATAGAGCGAGTAGATCGCTGCGGGGAAACCGAGGACAATGCCCGCAATGGTGCAGGTACGCCCCGTGCCGAAAAAATCATCGGCACATTTGCCGAGGAAGATGAAGATGCCGAGGAAGACAAGAACGTAGATGCCGACCCCCGAGAGCAGCCCGAAGGCGCGCAGTGCCTCCGCCATCCCCGACGGAGTCGGTGTTTTCTTCTGCTCCATCGTCTCCTCCTCCCCGCTGATCAAAGCATTTCTACGCGCTGAACGGCTCCGGCTTCGTATGCGTATGTCCCGCATGGTAGAGAATCGCCTCGATGATGCGACGCGATGCCGCCCCGTCACCGTAGGGATTCACCGCCTCTGCCATATGCGTATAGGCGGTCGTCTCGGTAAGGAGTCGCATAGTTTCCTCATAGACGCGCTGCTCATCCGTGCCGATGAGGCGCACGGTTCCCGCTGTGACCGCCTCGGGACGTTCCGTGGTGTCACGCAGGACGAGCACAGGCTTGCCGAGGGAGGGAGCCTCCTCCTGAATGCCGCCCGAATCCGTGAGCACGATGTCAACGCGCGCCATAAGGTTCGCAAACGGTTCGTAGTCGAGCGGGTCGATGAGGTGAACGTGCGCAAGCCCGCCCAGTTCTTCACGGACAATCTCGCGTACCTTCGGATTGCGGTGGACGGGGAAGATGACCTCCACGTCGTCCAACTGCTCGATGATGTCACGAATCGCACGGTAAACGTGGCGCATCGGCTCGCCGAGATTCTCGCGCCGATGCGTTGTAACGAGCAGAACCCGATGATTGTCAAAATCCACACCCCCGAGTTCTGCAGGCAGCACATAGTCGGAGCGCACTGTATGATGCAGGGCATCAATGACGGTATTGCCCGTGACAAAGATGTGCCCCTCAGGGATTCCCTCGGCAAGGAGGTTCGCGTGGGCGGTCGGCGTCGGTGCAAAATGCAGTGTCGCGATGCCGCCCGTGAGGCGACGGTTCATCTCCTCGGGGAACGGCGAATAGATGTCGTGCGTACGAAGACCTGCCTCAACGTGACCGACAGGGATCTGATGATAGTATGCGGCAAGCGCTCCTGCGAAGGTGGTCGTCGTATCGCCGTGGACGAGTACGAGGTCGGGGCGCTCCTGCTGAAACACCTCGTCGATGCCGTGCATGGCACGCGAGGTGATGTCAAAGAGGGTCTGTCCCGCCGCCATGATGTTGAGGTCATAGTCGGGCACGATGCGGAAGAGGTGCAACACCTGATCGAGCATTTCGCGGTGCTGTGCCGTAACAAGCGTCCGCGTTTCGATCTCATCCGCGTGACGCATGAGTTCCCTGACGACGGGCGCCATCTTGATCGCCTCGGGTCGTGTGCCAAAGATTGACATGACTTTGATTTTGCCGATCATTCTGCCTGTACTCCTCTCCGGATAAGGAATTGCATTTTATTTCTGCCGGGGCGCATCCATCTGGAGGATGCCCAGCTTTCGCGCACCGATAAAGACCGCCGCCGCAACGATCAGGACGATAAGGACTGCTGCCTGTGTGCTGACCGCCGTAAGTGCGAGGGCACAGAGCCCGAAGAGGGCGCTCACAACGTACATGAGCAGCACCGCCTGTTTCTGCGTAAAGCCATGTGCGAGGAGACGATGATGGAGATGCCCCTTATCGGGCTTGAAGATCGGGCGGTGGTTGCGCGCGCGGCGCACGATAGCAAATGTCGTATCCAGGATCGGCAGTCCGAGCGCAAGAATCGGAACGATGAGTGCAATTGTTGCGGCACTCTTGACCGCACCGACGACGGAGATGCCCGCGAGCATAAAGCCGAGGAACATGCTCCCCGTATCACCCATGAAGATGCGCGCAGGGTTAAAATTGTAGTAGAGGAAGCCGACCGAAGCGCCCGCGAGTGCCGCCGTCACCATCGCAACGAAGGGAATGCCCTCCTCCATCGCCACGAGAAAGATTGTGATGGCAGCGATCGAGGACACGCCTGCCGCAAGCCCGTCCAGCCCATCGATCAGATTGACGGTGTTCGTCAGCCCGACGATCCAGAAGATCGTCGCGGGAATCGCAAAGAGTTCGAGGTAGATAAAGTCGCCGAGCGGATCGGTGATAAAGTCAATGCGCACATCAAAGCCGATGACGAGCACCGCTGCCGCAATGATCTGCCCGAGCAGCTTCACCTTTGCCGGCAGATCGCAGTAATCGTCAATGATACCGATGGTGACAATGATCGTGCCGCCGACCATGAGACCGATCAGGCTCATCATGAATTCCTGCGTCAGTTCCACAAAAATAAGCTGCACCAGAATGGACACCATGAACGCGGCATAAATCCCGATGCCGCCGATGCGCGGGATGGGGCGTTCGTGCACCTTACGCGCGTCGGGCTTGTCAAGCGCCCCCGTGCGGCGTGCAAAGGCAATGACCACAGGCATCAGTATGAGCGCCACACCGAGCGCGATCATAAATGCTAAGACATTATCGGGCATGAAATATTGCTCTCCTTAAAGAAGTCCGTAAAAAGCATTTCTAATAATCTTACCGCAGGACAGGTATGCTGTCAATCAAACAATTTACGTTCGTAAAAACCTCTGCGCGAGGATCACGGCGACGAAATCATCCACGGGCACGGGCGGCACAAGCATGCCGCGTGGCACGAGACGCCGCCATCCGCGCGGCGGGTGTGCCTCCCAATAGGCACATTTTGCCGCATCCGTTGTGCGATATTCATCGACGAGAGTCACTGTGCACCCAAGTGCCTCCACAGACGCCTTAGCCTCCGCACTTGTTGTACCGTTGCCCATAATAACGGTCGGATCGTATTGTGCAACGAGCGCCCCCACGACGACAGGAAGCTCCGGCGTCGGCACGACCTCCTGCACGAGCGTCCTGACATCCGCTGCAAGTACAGCGACGCCGCATTTTACCCGCCCGGGATCAATCGCCAGAACAGAGCGGCTCACGTCCCGCCCCCATATTCACTCTCGATCTTGAATTTCAGCCGCAACGGTCCCATCGCGTCCGTATCGCCGTCCGCATAGGCAGAGATAACGACTGCATCCGTGTGTGTGCCAAGTTCCTGTACGAGTCCGTAGAACTCCGCCCCCTCGATGACACCGACCGTACCGCGGATCGGGTCGGGGAGGATTCCCTTCGCCGACGCCGCCGCATTGACCTCGCGCAGGAACGCCATGATCGCCTGCTCTGCCGCCTCACCCTGTCCCTCCGGAGTATAGACACGTGCAATGATAAGTTCCCCGTCATGATAGATGATACGGTTCGGGTAGAGCTCGATGGAGGCGCGGATCTCATCGCCGCGCACAAGATTTCCCGCCGCGACAATCCGCACAATCATATCCACGGAGCTCTCCTCGATCGTACGTATGGCGGCGTCGTACTCGGGTCCGTAGATCCAGATGTCCTGATCTGTATGGTTCTCGCCGAGGCGCGCAGAGATGTTGCGCGTGCCCAGCTGGGCAATCCCCGCCAGCCCGCGTTCGATCTCATCATGACTGAGCCCAGCGGGAATCGTCCCGCTGGCGATAATCTCGCCCGCCTGATAGACGATATTCCCCTCGCGCAGATTGAGGATATTTTCACGCAGCTCGTTCGCACGAACGCCAAGCGTCCGGATATCGGAAAGCAGCATTTCATTTTCACCGGAGAGCCGACCGTTGAGAGAGATGAGCCCCTCCTTCTCCATCATGAGAGCACGGTTCCCCACCGAAAGACGCTCCGACTCGGCGCGTAGATCGCTTTGCTCTCCCTCGAGACGTGTGATTTCCTCCTCGGACTTTTTCAGTTCATCACTCGCTTTTTCCTGCGCACTCTTTGCACGTTCCAACTCCTCCGAAGTGGAGTCAAGGGCGGTCCGTGTCTCGGCGATCATCGCGTTCAATCGATCCATGCCGAAGAGCGCCGTGCGCACATTTTCGGACACCGCTGCCATGATTCCGAACGTCACCGTCGTAATGCAGATGCCCGTAAAGATTGTAACGATGACCGCTGTGTGGCGCGGACGCAGACCGAAAATCGAGAGCTTCTTCTTGCCGATGCGCGTACCGAGACGATCACCGATAAAGGCGATGACGCCGCCGACGACAGCGAGGACGAAAATGAGTGTAATACCGTACATAGAGCGCGTCACCCCTTTCCATAGAAAATATGGCCGCGATAGAATTACTGCGAGGCACGGCGCAGGAGGGTAAGTCCCGCGATGATGCCGACGATGTTCGGCAACCAGACCGCCGGCAGTGCCGGCAGCACCTCACCGCGTGCGAAGGCGTTGCCCATCGTCATAAGCGCGTAGTAGAGGAAGATAATGATAACGCTCATCGCAAACCCTGCCGACGAGGAATTGCGCGTCGGCTGCAGACCGAGCGGTACGCCGATCAGCGTAAAGATCAGGCTCGCCATCGGGATGGAAACGCGTTGATAGAGCTCCGTCTCAAGCTTCGTCGTATTGACGTACTGTGTCTGCATGAGCGCAATCTGATGACGCAGCTCGCGCATCGTCATCTCCTCGGGGGCTTTTTGCTCACGGATGATCTGGCGCGGATCCTTCTGTACGGGCAGCACCTGCGTCTCAAAGCGCATACGGCGCTCGATATGTTCGTTCGCAATCTCATAGACATCACCCTTGTGCATGATCCACTCCGCACCCGTCCATTCCGCGTATTCCGCATTCTCAACGTGTGTGACTCTGCCCTCCGCATCGAACACCTGCAGACTGACCCCCGTCAGGCGCTGCTGCTCGGCATTATAAGAGCGCGCATAGACGAGCCGCTGGATTTTACCGTCCGTGATCTCCTTGATGATGAGATGCTCCTGCGACTTCATGCCCGAGTTGCCCTCGATTTCGTAGTAGATGACGTTGCGGTATGCCGTATTCGCGCGCGGCACCACATGCTCATTGAAGAGAATCGCACCAACACTCACCACAAAGCCGAGGAGGATCGCAGGTGCCGCAATGCGACCAAAGCCGATCCCGCAGGACTTCATCGCCGTGATCTCACTCGCGGACGACAGACGTCCGAACGTCAGGAGACTCGCGAGCAGCATGGACATGGGGAACGTCCACATGACCACACCTGGTAGGCTGAACACGAAGATCTTGACGATGGACGGCAGAGACGCCCCGTAGTCCGTAATGTATTGTGCAATGCGAAAAAGCGTACCCGAGCCGATGAAGACAGCCGAGAACGCACAAATCGCAAAGAGGAAGGACAAAAAGACCTCCCGAAAGATGTATTTATCAAGAATTCGGATCTTCAGACGCATGTTGCTCTCCTCTGACCGTTTCAATCGTCCATATGATTCGCTTTATTTTATCATTTTCGCCCGCCGTTGACAAGGATGCAAAAGGGCTGCCGCACGAAGTGTTTCACTTCATACGGCAGCCCCGTTCTATATTTTGCTTGTTAGAACGCCCAGTTCATATGCGCGCCGCCGGTGTAGCCCTGACGCTTGCCGA
>CALALM010000275.1 GCA_937925565.1 uncultured Centipeda sp. | reverse complement strand
TGTGCCCTCGCGAAACAGGTATGCACCGTCATGCAGTGATATCACCTTTCCCGGAATCGACATTAGCTCCCGAATAAGCGTCTCCTGATCCACAAGCCTCGCCTCCATCCTCTCTATAAAGATTTCCTATTATTTTTTTAATATTATCGAAAAAACTGTGAAAAACCTGTGATATTGGTCACAGCCAAAGCAAAAATTTTTCACTATAATTTTTTTATATCTAAATTATAGGAAGCTCTGATAACAGCAGAGCTTCACAGATCACAGGGGAGAGATGCAAATGGCAAGCAAGGACATCCTCGCCGAACTTGGCGAAAATCCATCGCGGCGCGATATTCTGGCGCACTGGGATCCGGAGAACGAAATATTCTGGAAGAAATACGGCGAGCGCGTCGCGAAACAGAACCTCTATACCTCGACGTGGGCACTGACCCTCGCCTTCGTTGCGTGGACGATGTGGGCGACGATCGCCGCCCAGCTCAATCAGGTTGGCTTTCACTTCTCAGACAACGAGATCTTCACGCTCGCGGCACTGCCCGGGCTCGTCGGCGCAACGGGACGTCTCGTCTACACCTATCTCCCCGCCATCGTCGGTGGGCGCAACTGGACGTTCATCTCGACGGCGCTGCTGCTCTTTCCGCTCATAGGACTTGGAAACGCACTTACGGACACGACGACGACGTATGATACGTTCGTCCTGCTCGTCGCTGCGATCGGCATTGCAGGTGCAAACTTCTCCTCCTCGATGGCGAACATCGGCTTCTTTTTTCCGAAGTCGCAGAAGGGACTCGCGCTCGGCATCAATGCGGGCATCGGCAACCTTGGCGTTTCGCTCATCTACCTGACAGCCCCTATGCTGCTCGGTGCGAGCTTTGGCGGACTCTTCGGCGATCCGCTCATCAATGCGGCGGGCAAGGAAGTCTACATTCAAAATGTCTGCTACTTCTGGGCGATTCCAACGGCACTGACGCTCGTTCTCGTCTGGATGTTCATGGATAACCTGCCCATTCCGAAGCAGAGCCCGCGCAGCATGATGTCCATCTTTGGCAACAAGCACACATGGCTGATCACAGTCATCTATACGTGCGGCTTCGGCTCGTTCATCGGCTACTCGGCCGCACTGGCGCTCCTCGTCAACCGTGAGTTCCCCGAGGTTTCCTTCGCCTATGCGGCATTCCTCGGACCATTCATCGGCGCAGGGGTGCGACCCATCGGCGGTTGGGTCTCGGACAAGGTCAACAGCGGCTCGAAGGTCACGTTCTATTCGCTGCTCCTCATGCTCGTTGCCTGCATCATCACGGTGCTCGGCATTCAGGCGCACAACTTCGCACTCTTCTTTGGTGCGTTCCTCGTGCTCTTCTTCTCGACGGGCTTCATCAACGCAGCGTCCTTCCGCATGATCCCGTTCGTCTTTGACAATCCCGTGCACGCATCCCTCGTCACAGGCTTTACGGCAGCGATCGCGGCGTACGGCGCATTCTTCATCCCGAAACTCTTTGGACTCTCATACGCGACGCAGGGCAGCGTCATCCCCGCATTCTACTTCCTCATTGGCTTCACCGTGCTGACCATCCTCATCACTTGGTTCTTCTATGCACGCAAGGGCTCCGGCATCAAGTGCTGAAACATAATTCACACACAAAACCGCCATTTCCGGCGGTTTTTTCTTTCATTGAGAAAAATTTACGCACTTCTCATCCTTCCTTCCACCTACCGCACAGACTATGTTATAATGAGCAAATAATAGGGATGAGAAAGTCAGAGGTATTCATGGAAATCGAGAAAATCAAAGATGCATCGCAGGACAGCAACAAAATGCTGAACCGCAAGATGAAGATCCTGCTCGACATCGGACAGACCCTGATGGAGAACGGAGCGGACTGCGCGCGCATTGTACGCGATATGCGCCGCGCAGCGGTACATCTGCGCATCCCTGCCGAACAGATCCAGTCTCACGTCACCTATACGACACTGATGCTCTGCGTCAGCGATGGAGAACGTTCCTTTACGCAGTTCCGCAAATGCGTGAAGCACGGCGTCAACCTTGCCGTCCTCGCAGCCGTCAGCAAACTCACATGGCGCGTCCTGCGCGGCAATACACCGTTAGATCCGATCGAACGCGCAATCAATCGCATTCGTGAACGCCCCCTCTGCTATCCCGACCAAATCATCGCGCTCGGGGCCGCCGTCGGTTCGGGAGGCTCATGCAAGCTCTTCGGTGGCAGCTGGCTCGAAGCGCTCGTCGCCACCATTGCGGCGCTGTTGGGATTTATCGCGCATCGCACAAGTACAAAATATGCGTTCAATCCCTATGCCTGTGCCATGATTACCGGCTTCGTTGCAACGATCGCAGCGTGGATCATCCCCGCTGTGCTCGGTCTTCCGATCATGTGGTATGCGCTTGTCGCCTGTACCATCTTCCTTATGCCGGGTTTTCCATCGATCAATGCCGCAAGCGACATGCTGAACCGCTTCACGACATCCGGCATGACACGAGCGATGGACACCATGCTCATCATCGGCGGCATGACCTTCGGCATTGCGTTCGCCATTCTCGTCACAGGCGTGCACAACATCTCCGATGTGCACATTCAGCCGACGGATACCTACCTCAATCAGGCGATTGCAGCAATCCTCGCAGCGGGCGGATTCTCCATCATGTTCAACACGCCGAAGAAGCTGCTTGCCGTCGTCGCCCTCGAGGGCATTGTCACCATGCTCATCCGCAATGTCATCATGCTCGAATTTGGAATGCCGCAGGCGATCGGCTCCTTTGTCGCCGCCGCTGTTGTCGGTATTGCGGCGCTCAAAATCATCCATATCGTACACACGCCGAACACTCTGCTTATCATCCCACCCGTCATCCCCCTCATTCCGTGTGTCCTCCTCTATCGCCTCCTCTTCGCCGTTCTGCATATCCATACTATCTCTGCCGGGGAACTCTTGGAGGCATTGCGCTTTGGTGTCGACGGCATGACCATCATCCTTGCTGTCGTCGTCGGTGTCTCGATACCGAACATCTTCATCCAAAGACGCATCGAGGCACAGCAGCAGCGTGAAATCAACGCGATCATCACCGCGCGGAGCGACACATAGACATTTTCCGTATGAAACTCCATACTTTACAAAAAAGCCGCCGCCCGGCGGTTTTTTCGTGTGTCCATCACGCTCTGTCCTTCATTTATCATGTTCATGTTATAATAAGGAAAACACATATATAGAAAGGTAGCGTGTATAAACATGAATCGAACACAGATCAACCGGACCTCGGAAGATGACAACCGGACACTCAACCACAAAATGAAAATTCTGCTCGATATCGGGCAGGCGCTCATGGAAAGCGGTGCAGACTGCACGCGCATCATACGGGATATGCGGCGTGCCGCAGCACACCTGCGTATTCCCTCCGATCAGATTCAGTCCCATATCACCTATACCACGCTCATGCTGAACATCACAGACGGCGAACGCTCCTTTACCCAATTCCGCAAGTGCATGAAACACGGCGTCAATCTTGCCGTGATTGCAGCCATCAGCAAACTGACATGGCGCATCCTGCGTGGCAATACCCCCATGCACGCCATCGAAAACGCCGTTACCCGCGTCCGGCACCGCCCGCGCAGCTATCCAACATGGGCTGCCGCCCTCGGCGCAGCAATTGCCTCGGGCGCTTCGTGCTCTCTTTTCGGTGGAAGTCTGCCGGAGACCGTCATCGCAACCATTGCGGCTCTCGCCGGATTCATTGCTCACCGCCTCAGCATCAGCAACGAGTTCAATCCCTATGCCTGTTCCATGATTGCCGCCTTTGTCTCCACAATCTTCGCATGGCTCATTCCGCTCCTTCTCGGTCTGTCGACCATGTGGTACGCACTGGTTTCCTGCACCATCTTCCTCATTCCCGGGTTCCCGATCATCAACTCCGCGAGCGATGTCATCAATCGTTTTATCTCCTCCGGCATGACACGCGCCATAGACACAATCCTCATCATCGGTGGCATGACCTTCGGGATTGCTTTCGCCATCCTCTCCACCGGCATCGCAAACATCTCGGATGTCCTCATCCGTCCGACCGACGCCTACCTCGGTCAGGCAGTTGCTGCAGCGCTTGCAGCGGGCGGATTTTCCATCATCTTCAATACACCGAAAAAGCTGCTCACCCTGGTCGCGCTCGAGGGTATTGTCACCATGCTGATTCGCAATGTCCTCATGAACGAATTCGGTTTATCGCAGGCGATCGGTTCCTTCGCAGCCGCTGCTGTCGTCGGCATCACTGCGCTTAAGGTCATCCACATCGTCCACACACCGAACACATTGCTCATCATTCCGCCCATCATCCCGCTCGTTCCCGGTGTGCTGCTCTACCGCCTTCTCTTCGCCATCCTGTATATTCAAACCATTTCCGCAGAAGAGCTGCTGCAGGCGTTACGCTTCGGTGTCGATGGACTCACCATCATCCTTGCCATCGTCGTCGGTGTCTCCATACCGAACATCTTCATCCAAAGCCGCATCGAAGCGCAGCAGCAGCGCGAAATCAGAGCCATCATCGCACGGCGGGAGGCAGAGGCTTGAAACATACAAATGAGCCCCTGTGCGAACCGTACAGGGGCTCATTGATATGCGTTTGAGCTCAGCCGACAATCTCAGAGACAATACGCATCATATTTCCATGCGCAATTTTCTCAAGGTCAGCGTCGCTGTACCCACGTCTCTGCAAAACAGAGAAGAAATACGGTACATTCGCTGCACTCGTAAGCCCTTCACAGATCACATCCATATGTGTGAACGAGGCGAGCGTGTCCTCCGGAAGATAGTCACAAAAATCAAAGCCACAGGCAATGTGATCCACACCGACCAGCCCCGCGATATGATCGACATGATCCGCGAGGCGCTCCACACTCGGCGCATCGACCGCAATAAACTCCGGCCATGCGTTCATGCCGATCACGCCGCCGCGCGCGGCAAGTGCCTTGATCTGATCGTCTTTCAGGTTACGTACATGCGCACACACGGCATAGGCATTGGAATGCGAGGCAATGAACGGCTTCTCGGTATGCGTGCAGATGTCCCAAAACGTCTGCTCGCCGGCATGGGACACATCCACAATCATCCCGAGCTGCTCCATACGTCGGACGGCACAGATGCCAAGAGGGGTCAGCCCGTCATCCGCGCGAGAACTGCACGCTCCACCCGCGAATTCATTGGTCTCGTTCCACGGACGCCCCACGCATAGAGGACATCCAGAAAATCGACCTGCCCGCCGAGACCGCTGAGCCCCTCCATACCAAGGAGGATTGCCAGCTTCCCCTCGGCACGGATACGTTCCATATCCGCCGCAGAGTACGCGACCTCTGCAATATCCGCCGCCTCTCTCAGCTCCGCACAGGCCGCGCCCATGATTTCAACCATGCGCTCCGCTGGAGCATCCGTATACGGCGGATCAATCCATATGCAGCAGGTCATCGCATGGATATTGCCCGCCTGCAGCTGCGCGCGGTGGCAGCGGCGGATGACAGAGTCCTCCCCCTGCTGTCTTCGCAGAGTGACGTTCGTAAACAGATCTGAGTGCGCATCAAAAATGCCTATCTTCGAATTCATTCATTACTCTCCCGCCGACTATGCGCCCAAGATACTGCCGACAATGATGCCAAGATACGTTCCTATGACATAGCCGAGCGTACCGACCAGCATTGCAGGGCCTACGAGCTTGTTCCATCCCTGCGAGATCGCCATGCCGGCTGCGGTGGTCGGACCGCCGATGTTTGCATTGGAGGCAATGATGATATCCTCGAGGTCGAACTTGAACAATTTCCCGCCGATCAGGCAGAAGAGCATATTCACAATGACCATAATCAGGCAGAAGACAAAGAGCAGCGGCGCATTCGTCAGAATCTCCATGATGGAGGCGGGCACGCCGATGACGAAGAAGAACATATAGATGAAGAATGTACCAATTTCCTGTGCACCGTTCATCGAGCTCGCCTGCTTCTCGAAGAACGTCGCAAAGATCATCGAGATCATCGTGATCCAGACGTACTGGCTGCCGAGGAAGGTGTTGCACATCTTCGTGAACCAGTTCGCGTCTGCGGGGATCAGTCCGCCGAGCGTCGCCCCGATGAATTTCGACACGGTAACGACAACGACTGCATAGGTGACACACATGGCAATGTCCTTGAGCGAGATGTCCTTGCGTCCCCAATACGTCGCCGCAAGCGTCTTCCCCTCATCGGATGCCCCGTTCTTCTCCACATCATCGATCAATGGATGCGTATACATGCTGCGGAAGAACGAATTACCCGCAATTCCGAGGAGGATCAAAAAGTAGATCGCCATATTGAGGTTGTCCGCGACAATCGTCGATGAGACGAGCGTGCCGCTGACCTTGAATGCATCGGCAAGCGCTGTAAAGTTGACGC
>CALALM010000274.1 GCA_937925565.1 uncultured Centipeda sp. | reverse complement strand
CGATGACGGGCGTGGCATTTACGAGCCTCTACGGCAGCATCGGCGGCGCACTGCTCACCATCTCCCTCGCACTCTTCGCGTTCACCACCATCCTCGGCTGGAACTACTACGGCGAGCGTGCCGTGTTCTACCTCGCGGGCATGCGCGCCATCCTGCCGTACCGACTCGTTTTCATCGTGCTGATCGCGTGCGGCGCGTTCCTAAAGCTCGAGGCGATCTGGGTCCTCGCCGACATCGTGAACGGGCTCATGGCGATCCCGAACCTCATCGCCCTCATCGCCCTCTCGGGCATCGTCGTGCACGAGACGAAACATTATCTTGAGAAAGTGCGGCGCGGCGAGCGGATGCGGCGGTAAGTCGCGCCCCATGCGCAGCAAACGGCTTGCACGGCGGGCGGCTCTGTGCTATACTGTAGGCGAGATCCGCGCCGCACGTAGAGCCGTGCGGGATATAGCTGTTTATAGAACGTATTGCCGCACGAAAAAGGAGGGGAGACACATCCGCGCCGCAAAACGGCAGATTGAGCCGCGCAGCGCAAGACTTCCCGAGGCAAGGAAATTTCAAAACCACATCCCCGCAAGGGGACGGAAAAAGAACATAGATATCGGGTGATCTATGATTATCGAGATACGTGGCTATGGAAAAGCAGTTTTTCTTGAAGAAAAACTGACACAATATGCGCTGAATCCATTAAAGGACAAGCATAAGGCTGCGGCGTTTCGACTGGCACTGGGCTATCAACTTCAGGATGTCGATGAACTAATGCGTAATGTTGCCGCACATATCAATAACTTCACGGCAGTAGAGAAACCGGATAACGGCTATGGAAAACGATTCCAAATCCTGATGGAATTAACAGGTAAAAATGGAAAAACAGCGAACGTAATGACGGCATGGATCCAAGATAAGGATACGAAAATCATTCGACTGACCTCGATCTATGTGAAGGAGTGACATCATGGATATCAAGCTGTACGATAAAGTTCGGCTCAAAACAGGTGAGACAGCCTCTATTGTAGAGATTTATGAGATCGGTGTTGCCTATGAGGCGGATATTGACCGTATGGACGGCAGCATTGATACCGATACGATTCGACAAGAAGATATTCTTGCCATTGTGACAGAAAGTGCGGCATAACACATCCCCGCAAGGGGACGGAAAAAACTCTCCTTTTCTGCTGTTGCAGCAAGTATTTCTTAGAACAGGAACTTGCAAACACAGGAAAGGAGAATTTTTATGCGGAACGATCTGCCGCGTGTGGACTGGATGGTTGGGACGGGGCTTGTCACCGTCGCGATTCTGTCCGTCTTCTACGGGAGCGCGGAGCTGACGAGCAACATCGCCTCGGGCCTGATCGGCTTCCTCGGGCGCACGGTCATGATGCGCGGCGACAAGGAGAGTGCACGATGAGCGCGGTACTGCCCGCCTCCGCGATGCGGCGTGTGACCTGCGCCGAACTGCGGGAACTGGCGACGGCATACCGTCCCGCGCTCTATTACGCCGCCGCGCGCTGTGCACGTGAAACGAAGATTTACCTGCACTGGACGGCGGGGCACTACGGGCAGTTCTTCGCGGACTACCATGTGCAGGTCGATGCGGACGGCGGCATCTACGTCATCGGGGACGGCGCACTCGACGACCTGCTTGCCGCGACGTATCTGCGCAACAGCGGGAGCGTCAGCGTCGCACTCCTCGGATGTGTGGATGCGACGACGGAAAACCTCGGCAGCGAACCCCCGACCGCCGCGCAGATCGAGGCGATGGCGCAGGCGGTGACGGCTCTTGCGGACGGGCTCTGGCTGACGATCGACAAGGAGCGCATCCTGACGCACGGTGAGGCGGCGGACAACGAGGACGGCGTGCGCACCCATGCTCCCTACGGCCCGCGCACAACATGCGAGCGCTGGGATCTTGAGTACCTCGGCACGGAGGAGAGCCCTGTGTTTCACCCGTGGGCAGAGGACGGCACGCGCGGCGGCGATGTGCTGCGCGGCAAGGCGCAGTACTATCGGGAGCATGGAGAAGCAGCCCGATCTTAGCGGAACTCAATAAATTTTCATACAACAACAAAAATTAGTAGCAACTCCTAACAAAACTCGCATTCCCTTCGAATGCAATTCCCATCCATGTGCAGTATGATTTCCCTACAACGGGAAGAGATTTCTACACCCTCTGAAAGGTTGGGATTTACATGATGACCACAAAGATGATGAAGAAGACCGCCGTCGCGGCACTTGTCGGCGCGATGAGCTACGGTGCCGTAGGCATGGCAGCCGTCTCTGCGAATCCGCTGGGCGTGTCGCCACAGCAGCGCGTAGCGTACACGAGTCTTGACGGGCGCGATGATGTGCAGCAGCTCGCATGGGGTGGAAAGCGCAAGAGCCGCAAGGGCGGCAAGAAGTACTCGCAGGGCAGCATCAATACGGCGATCATCGCAGGGGCCGTTGTCGGCGCGATCATTGCCAAGAACACCTGAATATCTGATACTCTAAAACCCCCGCTCCACTGGAGCGGGGGTTTGTGCTATTATATCCCTAAAGGAGGAAACAGAATGATGCATCCAACGTTCTCAGGGGCGATACGCACGCTCCCCATGATCGGCGCGCTGCTCGGGCTCATGGCCCTCTCTACCGCCGCACATCCCGTAGACGATCCGGCGGATCCCGTCTACCGGGTGCGGACGGTTCTGCCCGACGCGGCGAAGGCGCGCCGCGACACACCGGCACTCGAGACGCTCCGCGCTGCTGCTCCGCGTACGGTGCATCTCGCCGATGCTGCGGCGACGGCGGAGACGCGGCAGCTCTATGCGTATCTTACGGCGCTCGGACGGCTGCAGTACACGATCTACGGACATCAGAACGACGCGCATCATAAAATTTTTCGCATCGATAGCGGAACGAACTCCGATACGAAGGACATGACGGGTGCGCTCGCAGGGATCGTCGGACTCGATGCACTCTCGCTGACGGGCGAGGAGCTGGAGCTGACCGATGCGGAGCGCGCAGCGGGCATGAGCTGTGCGGACA
>CALALM010000273.1 GCA_937925565.1 uncultured Centipeda sp. | reverse complement strand
GATGTCGCTGTAATAGAAGGGGAGCTCGTACCCGTCCCTGCGCGCTTCCTCGCTGTAGGTGCGGATCGGGCTGTGCCATGCGTCCATGCTCCGCTCCACAGACCACTCGCTAAATGCCTTTGCCAGCGGCGATGTGTCGTCATTCGCGAGCTGAAGCTCGGGATAGACGGCATGGTAAGCCTTGACCTCGTTCGTGTCGTAGACCGTCAGGATATGATCCATGACCGTGAGCCACGGGACGGGGGACTCCACGGAGCGCTCCCAGTCCCGCGCCTCCCTGTCCTGCACACCCTCCAGGGACTGCGGCGGCTGTGTGTACTGCTCTGTCCGGTCGTTCAGGACACGGTCTGCCGCCGAGAGAGGCGCACAGAGAAGGAGGGCGGACAGGAGGGCAGATAGAAACGTTTTGATGTGCATGGTTGTTCCTCACTTTATGGGGGTGCTTCCTTTACTTCTCGTGCAGCCAGATAGCGCGGATGCCGGGGCTGTGCTCGGCGCAGATATAGAAGGCGATCTGCGCTGCACCGCTCGCATCGTCGTAGAAATAGCCGCAGACGGGCGGCGCATTGTTGCTGCACTTCGGCTTTGGCAGATAGCCGTAAGCCGCCTCGAGATCCTTCTTCGTGCTGTCCAGATGGATGCCGCGCGGCGTCTCGAAGCTCCGTGCCTCATCGGACGGCTTCGCGTTGTATTCGTTTACATCGTTCACGCCAAGATGCACGCTGATGACGTGCCAGCCCATGTCCGAGCTGCGGTACGTCACGCTGAGCGACGCGCCGTAGTCGATGACGTGCATACCGACATCCTCGCCGTTCCACACGTCCACGCCGTCCGCGACGCGATTGCCTTTGCCGTAGAGCGCCTCGACCTCGGCACGCGTATCGCCGATACGGATGCCGCCGAGCGCCATATCCTCATCCGTGATTTCCGCCGCGCAGAGGGCGGCAGGGAGAAGGATGAGTGCGAGGATGGCGGCGCAGAGCAATGATTTGATCTTCATGGAAGACACTCCTTTCGCTTCTACAGATCCATATGACAGAGCTTCTTCCGGAAGCTGTCGATGAAGTAGAGGTGGTTTGCGTCGTCGGTCGTGACGCAGGACGGGCCGATATTCTTGTCATCCGTTTCTTCATTTGAAGTCCTCCTTTATGCAGATGGCAAGATTGCGAGAATTCGATTAATTTTATCTTAGCATAAAAATAATTGTTTGTGACCTGTCAAAAATGACAGGTTTTCAAAAAAATTGAAATTTTTTTGTCTAACCTGTCATTTTTGACAGTACGCTTCCCCTCCGTTTTCGATTATAATGGAGACAAATGAACTGCGCAGTTTCATTTTCCGAGGACAATCTATGTCAACATGAAAAGGAGATGATGTACGATGAAACGGGCAGCAAAGGTGATGGCGCTGGTGTTCACACTGATGCTGGCGATGTCCTCCATGACGTTTGCGATGTGGAGCGGCACGATCAGCCAGAGCGACTTCCAGAACCATGTGAAGGCGGGCAAGTTCGCAATCTTCGTCAAGGACGGCAGTTCGATCAAGATGTACGAGCCGAGCTCGCCATCCT
>CALALM010000272.1 GCA_937925565.1 uncultured Centipeda sp. | reverse complement strand
CATTACACTGGATGTACTGCCAACAGATCCCTCAACATAGGGGCTTTTGGTAAAGGAAATAACGAAAATGACGATAAAAGAAATAGAGAGTATCTTTTTGCAAGGCTCTGTGACAGAAGATTTCATTGAGATTTGCCGAAGTGATCCACGAAAGTCGGTGCAGATGCTCCTCCGCCGTCATGAGCGTGCAGAAAAAGAACGCGAACGTCTGAGCACGATGTACGCCTATGAACGTGCCGCGGCATCGGAAGGGCGCACGATTGTTGCCGGTGTGGATGAGGCGGGGCGCGGTCCCCTTGCGGGACCTGTTGCCGTTGCTGCTGTTATCCTGCCGCCCGAGTGTCACTTACCACGTCTCAATGATTCAAAGAAGCTCTCGTATGCCGTGCGTGAAGAGCTTTTCGAACAAGTTACGGAGCACGCCGTCTCCTATCACGTTGCATTGATTGAAGCGGAAACGATTGACCGCATAAATATATTGGAGGCGACACGGATGGGGATGTATGAGGCGATCGCATCACTATCTCCGACACCCGATGAGGTTCTGATTGATGCTGTAGAGCTTCCAGAACTATCCATTCCGTCAAAGTCTATTATCAAGGGAGACGCGAAGACAGCATCGATTGCTGCTGCATCTATCCTGGCGAAGGTGACGCGTGATCGTATGATGGAAAACTACGATAGGGAGTATCCGAACTATGGGTTTGCGAAACATAAAGGATATGGCACTCGTGAACATATTGAAGCCATTCAAAAATACGGTGTATGTCCATTGCATCGCAAATCTTTTGAACCAATAAAATCTATGCTGCATATCATATAACAGAAAAGGCTGTGAATACCGTGTCGATGGAAGCAAATACAACAACAGCATCTCCTGTGATTCCCGCCTCTGCTCCAATTTCGCAGGGACGAGCGACGGAGGGCGTTCAAAGTCGCGGAGATCAGGGAGATTCGTCCGCCGCGTTCAGTCAGCGGACGAATGTCTCGATTGAAACTGCTATCGACCATCTGGCGGACATCCTCTCGAAGGTCAGCGGTCGTCAGCAGACAAATGTTCAGCAGATGCCGCAGGAGCTTAAAGAAGTCATTCAGAACATGATACGGCAGTCTTTTTCCCTCGAGACGACACTTGCTCAGGGGCTTGGAAGCACAGCCGCCAGTCAGCGCTTTTCGACCGATCAACTGACAACGCTTGCGCGTACGCTGAACCAGTTGGGTACGATGGCGGAAACAGGAAATGCCCCACAGGTCGGAGATGAACTTGCAGCACTTCTGACGGGGCTGAAGTCCGCGCTTGCCAAAGAGGCGAGCGG
The DNA here is from genome assembly GCA_937925565.1 of uncultured Centipeda sp. Lineage (GTDB taxonomy): Bacteria > Bacillota > Negativicutes > Selenomonadales > Selenomonadaceae > Centipeda. The sequence goes on along the minus strand of CALALM010000272.1, from coordinate 2,412 downwards.
AACATTCGAGCCGATCATGCTGACAAAGGCGGCATTTCAGCTGCTCGATACGGGAAATGCAGAACTTCTGCCAAAGGAATTGAAGGCATTCCTTCCTCAGCTAAACGCACAGGGAGGTGCACAAGCGGCACTCTCAGGCAATGTAGGATCAACATCACTCTCGTTCCTGAATCAGTTGGTTCAGCTCCTGATGCCGCGTGAAGTTACGGGAGGAGCAGCACAGACGGCACTGCAGAATCCGGCAGGTGGACAGGATGCACAGATAGCTTCCCTTGCAAAGAATGCAAACACTGCCATGATTGAGGAGCCGGCACTTGATCAGCAGATGCCCCGTGCGCAAACATCTGCATCGGCAACAGACGCATTGGCAAAAGAAAACACAACGGCGACACTTCGGCAGGCAGGAAATATGCCGCAGGAAAGCGTAGCAAAGACGCCGGGAGCACCCGCACAGAATCCACAGACTTCAGCCAATGAGACAGGAAATGCTCAGATGGTGACAAATCCCTCCGAGCGCGGACAAAATGCGGCTACGCCGACAGGAACCCAACAAACTGCACAATTCGGCAAAGAGACAGCAGAAGCAGGTACACGAACGTTGACCAATGCAGAGACACAAGCCTCTATATCGAATCCACAAGGGGAGGCAGCCACACGCGCACAGGAGGGACGTCAGACAGAACTTCCAAATGCTCCTGCACAGAGCACGACACCGATGAAATCTGCCGAGATGCAGAACACAATTCCTCGAGTTATCTCACAGACGATGGAAAATACGCCGCAGACCATGAATGCTCTGCGGAACCTCGCACAGACACTCCTCCAAAACGAGAATTTGAGTCAGCGTGAGGCACTTCTCCTGCAAAACTTTGTCAGCGGGCGCAGCCAGACGTTGAGCGAGGGCGATGCAAAACAACTGCAGCAGCTCATTCAGCTGACGCAGCAGAATATTCCCGGCACCGTTCGTCAGGCAGCACTTGAACAACAGCTGCCCGATCTCCCTCGCTTGTGGGCATTCATGCAGATGGCAGACATTGTAAAGACGCGGAGGATGACGGCAGAGCAATACAAGCGCGCGAGCAGGGATGTTGCGGCGCTTGCCCTCACTATGCGCAACGCGCTCGAGGGGGAGAACTCTGCGCCGCAGCCAGGGCAGCGCTCCATGAATTTCGTCATGCCGCTCTTTATGGGGGCGTCCGAGTATCCCGCCTATATCCACGTCTACGACGAGGCACATCAGGATGAAGAGACCGATCGCGTCAAGAAGGAAACATGGCTGCGCATCTGTGTGCTCACGGACAACATCGGCACGGTAGAGCTCATCAATCGCATCTATGAGGAAAATCATGTGGATATGCGGCTCTATTTTTCGGATGCTGACGCCGCATGGGAATTCCGCCATGTACTTGATGAGATACGGGAAACGGCAGATGGAACCTCGCTTGTCATCGAGGGGATCCAGATCGGTGCAATCGGTGAGCGGCGCTTCTTTACAAATTGACTGGAGCAAAATCCGTGTTCATTCTTGACGGGAAAAGTGCAGGAATCGTATAATGCAGAGAGTGTATTTTAGGCACAAGGATGGGTGAGAGATGACACAACAATGGGATAATGATACTTCTTCACCTGTCGAGGATATATCGGTAGAGCAGGAACCACGTGCGGTTGCAATCAAATACGATGTCAAGAATGACCGTGCTCCACGCGTGACGGCAAAGGGGCGCTCGCTCGTTGCGGATCGCATTCTTGCAGAGGCGCGCAAGAACGGCATTCCTGTCTATCAGAACAAGTCTCTTGTCAATATGTTGATGGCGCTTGAGATTGACCGTGAGATCCCACCGGAGCTCTATCGTACGATCGCGGAGGTGCTTGCGCATGTCTATCGCATCGACCGCCGTGCAGGCGGTCGGAGACACTCATGAGCAGCAAGATGCTCGGCGACAGGGGTGAGACCTGTGCCGCCGAATATCTGCGTTCAAAGGATTATCGCATTCTCGCCCGTAACTATCGTACGAAGACCGGTGAGATTGATATCATCGCGGACGATCACGGCACGCTTGTCTTTATTGAGGTGAAAACGCGCAGCAGTGCACGTTACGGCTCACCCGCAGAGGCCGTTCACTACCGAAAGCAGCAAAAAATCATACAGACAGCATACTGGTATTTGCGGGCACATCATATAGAAAGCTGCCTCTGCCGCTTCGATGTGCTTGAGGTCTACGCGATGAATGACGGTTGGAAGATCCATCAGATCAAAGCTGCTTTCGAGATGTAAAAGTATATATGAATGTCAGTGCGTCGGGAAGCACTGACATCTTTTTATTTTTGCAAAAATTGAATCATCTCAACGAGTATGCTATAATGGGAAGCACAGTATGCGGCGTGTGGAAGCCGCAATAGGGAGGTATCATA
>CALALM010000271.1 GCA_937925565.1 uncultured Centipeda sp. | reverse complement strand
TAGGAGTCCTACGAGGGTATGTCCTCCCTCATGGTACGCCGTAAGACGCTTCTCCTCCTCTGTCATGACGTGGGACTTGCGCTCGGGACCTGCAAGTACACGCTCGATCGCCTCCTCCATCTCCGCCATGTGAATCTGCTTCTTATTGCGGCGCGCAGCAAGAAGTGCCGCCTCGTTGACGAGGTTGCTCAGATCCGCGCCCGTAAAGCCGGGTGTACGGCGCGCAAGCACGTCGAGATCGGCATCGTCCGCGATCGGCTTGCCCTTCGTATGTACCTTGAGAATCGCCTCACGTCCGCGCACATCCGGCTTGTCCACAACGATCTGACGATCGAAGCGGCCTGGACGCAGGAGAGCAGGATCGAGGACATCAGGACGGTTCGTCGCCGCGATGATGATGATTCCCTCGTTCGAGGCAAACCCGTCCATCTCCACGAGCAGCTGGTTGAGCGTCTGTTCGCGCTCGTCGTGCCCGCCGCCAAGTCCTGCCCCACGCTGCCGTCCAACGGCGTCAATCTCATCGATGAAGACGATGCATGGTGCGGACTTCTTCGCCTGTTCAAAGAGATCGCGCACGCGCGATGCGCCGACACCGACAAACATCTCGACGAAGTCGGAACCGCTGATCGTAAAGAACTGCACCCCCGCCTCACCGGCAACCGCCTTCGCAAGGAGGGTTTTACCCGTGCCCGGAGGTCCGAAGAGTAGGACGCCCTTCGGGATACGCGCACCAAGTTCATTAAATTTATCCGGAGTCTTGAGGAACTCGACCACCTCCTCGAGTTCCTGTTTCGCCTCGTCTGCACCCGCGACATCGGCGAACGTCACCTTTTTCTTGTCGCTTACCATCAGTCGTACACGCGACTTTCCGAAGTTCATCATGCGTCCGCCGCCCATCTGGGACTGCTGCATGATGAAAAACCAGAAGCCGATGAGAAGTGCAATGGGGATGAGCGAGGTCAGCATTGTCTGCCACCACGGCGGCTCGGGCGGATTCTCCGCCGAGATATTAACCCCCCTGTCCGCAAGACGCTTATAAAGATCGTGATCGCTGTTTGGTGCGTCCGGCGCGATCGTCGTAAACTCCGTCCCATCGGTGAGTGTGCCGCGGATATTGTTCTGAACGATGACGACCTTGTCCACCTCGCCCGCCGTCACCTTCGCGTTGAAGTCACTGTAGCCGAGCGCCGTTGCCTGCGGCGCCTGATGACTGCCCGACATATAATCGGCAACCGTCCACACAACGAAGAACATGAGCGCATAAAAAGCAAGATTTCTGAGGATTGATTGATTCAATTCCTACCTCCTGTTTATTCGTAAACGGAACGCTTGAGTACACCGATGTAAGGCAAGTTCCGATATTTCTCTGCATAGTCCAGCCCGTAGCCAACGAGGAATTCATCCGGCACCTCGTGCCCGAGATAGTCAATCTCCACGGGTGCAACACGGCGTGAGGGCTTCGACAGGAAGGCGCAGATCTTGATGCTCTTCGGATGGCGTCCCATGAGCATCTGCTTCAGATAGTGCATCGTCGTGCCCGAGTCGATAATGTCCTCAATGAGGATAACATGCTTCCCCTCAATGGAGAAATCGAGATCCTTGAGAATCTTGACCTGCCCACTTGAGACCGCCGCCTCCCCATAGCTGGAAACGATCATGAAGTCAAAGGCAACGGGATGTTCGATGGCACGGACAAGATCCGTGAAAAAAACCGCAGCCCCCTTGAGGATGCCAACACAGTAGACCGGCTCGGAGGCATTCCGATAGTCCTTTGCAATCTTGGCACCAAGTTCCTCTACGCGCGTGTGAATCTCATCTGCAGAAAAGCATATGCGCTCAATATCATCGCACATCATCCGACTATCGTCTCCTTCACACAGTCAATACACAAAATGTCGGCAGAGGATTCCGTAAGCAGCGCCAGTGTACTGCGCCGCCCGCCCGCAATCCAGAAAATATCATGTGAATCCGCAAGCGCAAGAAGAGGAATCCCGTCCCTCTGCTCCCGCGGAATTTTATCGTCGATCAGGATCTCCTTGAGTTTCTTTCGACCGATCGGAAGCCGCATATAATCCCCGGCACGCCGCGTCCGAAGGACAAGCGGCGGCAGTGCGGCAAAATCGGCATAGACCGCCTCCCGCTCCGCCATCCTGCGCCAATCATCCGCAGTCATACAGGTCAGGCGCCTGAACCGAAACGCCATTCCCTGAAAGTTCATTATAGCATATTCGCCGATGAAAGGAAGCAAAATTTCTCCCTTTTCCATGGTGGCTTTCGCCGATGGCGCACCATGAAGTGTCAGGACACCATAGCGCGCACGTGCCTGCCGACCACGCGGCATCTCGCACACGTGCGCGCCCTCAGCAAAGACAAGGGCGCGCAGCCGCTCCTCATGCAAATAGGAAAAATCCTGCCCTCCTCCCGTCTCCTGCGCCCAAAAGAGACGCAGAACTCGTCGCTGCATCGCAGGATGGAGATCACGCAGCACCGAAAGGGAAAGCCCTTCCGCGCACTGTGCGTGTACAAACGCCTCGACGGCAAGTCCCGCGAGCAAATCATCCTCTTCTGCCGCAAGTGTGCTGAGGCGCGTCAGTGCCTCCCCGACTGCGGGATTGTAATGTGTTCGCAGCGTTGGCATGAGTTCATGGCGAATACGATTCCGTCGTGCATCTATGGCATCATTTGTCGCATCATGTCGTGGGGTCAGATTATGCTGCCGTACATACTTTTCGATCGCCACACGCGTCACATGAAGAAGCGGACGCAGATGTGTGCCGTCCCATTCCCGCATAGCCGTGAGTCCCGCAGGACCCGTGCCGCGCAGGATGCGCAGAAGCACCGTCTCCGCGAGATCATCCGCATGATGCGCAAGCACAACAGCATCACATCTCTGCTCCGCCTGCATCCGATGGAGGAAGTCATAGCGGCAGATCCGCGCAGCCGTCTCGGGCGAGAGCCTGTGCGTACGTGCATAAGCAGGCACATCACCCGCCTCACATACAAACGGAATGGCGCGAGCTTCGCAAAACGCCTCCACAAAACGCGCATCCGCAAGCGAATCCGCACCGCGCATCCCGTGTTCGTAGTGGGCGCAGACGAGACTCGCTCCGTCCCTGCTGCGCAAAACGTCCAGCGCGTCCAGAAGCGCCAGCGAATCCGTGCCGCCGGAGCAGGCAACGAGGAGACGGCGCTGTGGATGAACGAAATCGTGTGCGCGCAGAACCTGTTCAATGTATTTCTGCAAAACCGGCTCCCAAAAGGAAAAGGGCACTCCGCATGGAGTGCCCTTTGTTATCCTCATCCGGACAGGTGCGCTGCGCGCCCCATCACTTCGACATCAGCACTTCCCTGTAATCAGCCGCGGCGCGACCCGCGCCCTCCACGCTTGGAATCCGTCTTGCGGCGCAGATCGGTCAGACGTTCATCGCTGTCCTTCAGGAAGCGCGACAGTTTGTCCTCAAACGAAGGAGAACCGATCTGCCGCGTAGCAGCCGTGCGGCGCAGATCGCGCGGGGGGCGTGGCGGACGTACGGGAGCCGCAGAAGGCTGTGCAGGTGCGACCGGCTTATCCTGAAGGGCCTTGATGGAGAGCCCGATTTTACCGCGGTCATCCACAGTGAGCACCTTGACCTTGACCGTATCACGCTCACGCAGGAAATCATGCACATCGTTCACATAGACATCGGCAACCTCTGAGATGTGGATGAGCCCCGTCTTTCCCTCGGGGAGTTCGACAAAAGCGCCAAAATTGGTGATACCTGTTACGACGCCCTCTACTACACTGCCAACTTCGATGGCCAATACAACTCTTCCCTTCAACTACAAACCATTGGGGAGCCCCCAGTATCATTACCCGCTCATTATACAAGGCAAATACGTCTCATGTCAAATCAATTTCCACCCGAACGTTTTCCGGGCGCATAGGGGAGCTCGCCCGCGCCCGTCATCCCGAGCTCCTCGCGCGCCAGTTTCTCGATGTAGGGAAGCTCGCCCAGACGCGCCTTCTCCGCGCGCAAGCGATCGTTTTCCGCCTGAGCCGCAGTCAGACGCTCCGTTGCGACTACCTGATCCTCGTGGACATGGGAGAGGTACAGTCCCTGCGACACAATTATCGAGCCGAAATAGCCCAAAATAATCACAATGGTAATGACAAACCAGCGTGGTCTCCTAGAGGTTCTCTTCTGTACCATATGCCCCCCCTCTCTTCTTCGTCAGCATCTCCATAAGAGTTTCGGCAACGCGCGGTGCTGCGTCCTCACAGGCACAGTCACGCGCTGCCCTGCGCATCTCCGGAAGCCTGTGCGCAAGGATCTCCTCCAC
>CALALM010000270.1 GCA_937925565.1 uncultured Centipeda sp. | reverse complement strand
TGACGATGGAGGTCAGGAGGAGGTTCATCGGGTTGTTGTAGTCCACCTTTGCCTCAACGAGGATGCGGATGCCCGAGGCGGCAATGACGCCGAAGAGCAGCATGGATACCCCGCCCATGACGGGCGTCGGGATGCTCTGGATGAGCGCGGCGAGCTTGCCGAGGCAGGAGAGCAGGATCGCGAAAATGGCTGCGCCGCCAATGACCCATGTGGAGTAGACCTTCGTGATGGCGAGGACGCCGATGTTCTCACCGTACGTCGTGTTCGGCGTTGAACCGAAGAAGCCGGAGAAGATCGTGGAGACACCGTTGCCGAGCAGCGAGCGGTCGAGTCCCGGATCCTTTGCGAGGTTGCGTCCGACGATGTTGCCCGTCACGATGAGATGGCCGATGTGCTCCACGATGACGACAATGGAGGCGGGCAGAATAATGAGGATGGCGCGCAGGTCGAACGTCGGTGTGTAGATGGTCGGAATCGCCAGCCAAGGCGCACTCTCAACGTGGGAGAGATCGACGATGCCCACGGCAAATGCAATGATGTAGCCCGCGACTACGCCGATGAGAATCGGAATAATGGAGAGAAAGCCGCGAAATGCCATCGAGGCAAAGATGGTGATCGCAAGGGTTGCGATTGAGACGAAGATGACGGTGGCATCCGTGTTTTCCCCCGTAAGCCCTGCCATATTTGCCGCCGTCGGCATGAGTTCGAGTCCGATGACCGCAACGATCGCGCCCATCGAGGCGGGCGGGAAGATCACGTCGATCCAGCTCGTTCCGATCGTGTGGACGATGAAGCTGACAATACAGAAGACAATGCCGACAACGATGAAGCCGCCGAGCGCCGCCTCATAGCTGTACTCGGAGAGAACGAGAAAGACGGGGGAGAGAAAGGCAAAGCTCGATCCGAGATATGCGGGAATCTTGCCCTTGCAGAGGATGAGGTAGAAGAGCGTGCCGATTCCGTTGAAGAGCAGCACGGTTGCGGGATTGACATGAAAGAGAATCGGCACGAGCACCGTCGAGCCGAACATCGCAAAGAGGTGCTGCAGCGACAAGGGAATGGTCGTCAGGAGCGGCGGACGTTCCGTTGTATCAATCGCCTTTTGGGACATAAGATCACTCCGTTTCAGATGGATTGTGGAAGCTTGGATACATAAAGCCCGCCTGCGGCAGACGTCCTTATGATACCATAGACGGCGGCGGGGAACAATCATCATTTCGCGTGGCACGTTTTCACTTGCAGTTTCTCGCGGGATTCGGTAAGATAACCTCTATAAGTGAATGCAAAGAGGAAGTGAAGCATGAAATATCCAATGAAACTGATAGCACCGCTTAAGGATTATCTTTGGGGTGGGATGCGCCTGAAGGACGAATATGGAAAAGAAACGGCACTGACAAAAGTCGCCGAGAGCTGGGAGCTTGCCTGCCATAAGGATGGCAGGAGCGTGATTGCAAATGGAGCGGCACAGGGACAGACACTTGAGGCATGGCTGACCGCGACGGGAAAGGATGCGCTCGGCACGCGCGCGGAGAAATTTTCCTATTTTCCGCTTCTCATCAAGTTCATTGATGCGCACGACAATCTCTCCGTGCAGGTACACCCGGGTGACGACTACGCCCTGCGTGTCGAGGGAGAGTACGGCAAGACGGAACTGTGGTACGTTGTGAACGCTGCGGCGGGAGCAGAGCTGCTCTATGGTTTTCAGCATGAAATCACAAAGGAGGAATTTCGCCGTCGCATTGAGGAGGGGACACTGCTCGATGTCGTGCGTCGTGTGCCTGTAAAGAAAGGGGATGTGTTCTTCATCCCTGCGGGGACGCTCCACGCGATCGGTAAGGGCATCCTCATCTGCGAGATTCAGCAGAACTCGAACACAACGTACCGCATCTACGACTATGGACGTGTCGGGACAGATGGGAAACCGCGCGACCTCCATATTGACAAGGCGCTCGATGTGGTTCGTCTTGCTCCCGCCACACAGCGTGCGGCATCCTCGCCCCCCATTGATATCTTTTCGGGGGCAGAGGTGAGGCTTCTTGCGGCATGTGATTATTTCACAGTGTATCACCTGAGCGTTGCGGGCAAATGTTCGCTCACAGCGGGTACGGATTCGTTTCACGCGCTGACCGTACTCGACGGCAGTTTGATCCTGCGTGCTGAAACAGGGGATCTGCATATTCAGAAAGGGGAGAGTGTATTCCTTCCGGCGGGGCTCGGACGCTATGAGATGTATGGCAACGGAGAACTGATTCTTAGTAAGATATAGAGCAGGGCTTGACGGCTTTGCTATAATGAAACCATTAGGAGAACTTTTTAGGAATCGCTGATAAAATGAAGTCCGTCAGATTGGCGTAGATTTTTCGTCCGAACAAGGAGGCAAACCGGACGCATAGCAGGGGCTATGTGGAGGATTTGCCGACACAGTACGGGCAAAAAAGATGCGTCAAGATGGCGTGGCTGAATTTATCAGTGCTTCCTTACTTCAAATAGTCCGAAAGGCTCTCACCGAAATACTTCAACTCCAACTCCGCAATTTTCCCCTCAGCGCGCAGTTCCTCAATCGCTTTGTCATACTCGTCGGCGAATTTCTGCTCATTACGGTTGAAGATCGGATAGGTCTCGATGCCCTTGTAACGGATGTATGAAAGCTTGTCATCAAACTGGTGATACGCCGCATCCTCTTTTACAATATTGTTCTTGTAGCTCAGCTCGACCTCAAGATAGGCATCATAGCGTCCCTCCATGACCCAACTGTAGGCATCCGCGTTCTGGAAGTTCTCGGAGGAGACCAGCTTGATCGGGTTGTCCGGATGCTCCTTGTTGAAATTCTCAATGACCATGTAGCGCGCATCCTGCGGTGCAATCGGAACGAGTTTGCCGCTGAACTTCGCAAACGACGGGAGATCCTTGATCTCATTCGCCGTATCCTTGCGGATGACAAGACCGATCACACTCGCACCGATGTTGTTCTTCGGAAACACATACTTCTTCTTGCGTGCGTCCGTGATCCAGATGCCCTTCGTGCCGACCGTATACTTGCCCGACTCGACACCGATCAGAAGATCGTCGTTCGATGTCGGCACGAACTTGAATTCATACTGCGGCAGCTTCTTCGCCACTTCCTTCATCACTGCGACCTCGAAGCCGTCCGACTCGCCCTGCTCGTTCACGTAGTCATAGGGCACGTAGTAGTTCGTGTGCGCGACCGTAATGATCCTCTTGCCATCCGCAGACTTCGCGCCGTCCGCACTATCCTTGCCGCAGCCGACCAGTCCGACAGCGAGTGCCGCCGCGAAAAATCCTGTCAGTGCCGCTTTGCCGATTTTCTTGAAATTCATATCGCTCTCTCCTTATCCCTCGCGGGCTGCGCCGTGTACCCAGTCAAATCGCTTCCAGTCAATATCGCGCGGGACCGTGCAGTCCGCACCGAGAATGACGCCCGTGCGTCCCGCCGTCGCGAGGATGCGCCGCGTCTCCGCCTCCACCTCCGTGCGCGTGCCGCGATAGAGAATGTCCGTCGGCAGATTGCCGAAGCCGCCGAGCAGCGCGTGCTGCGGGAAAATCCTGCGTCCCTCCTCGAGCGGTACCCCCTCGACCACCGCCGCCCAGTTGATCGTCTTGGCGTCATAGTCCTTGTACCAGTCGAGTTCGTTGCGGTGTCCCGCATAGCCGCAGATGTGGAGGATGTTGTAGGAGCTTGCCGCATTCGCGACGCGCAGAATCTCCTTCTCGCCCGGCGCGAACACCTCCTCATAGAGCGCGCGGTCCGCGCCCTCGCCGACGAGGTTCTGCAGGCTGAAGTAGATGCCCGTCACGCCCGCCTCCGTGATGATGCGATGCGCAAGCCTCGCCAGATCCGCAGAGATCACAGCAAACGCCTGCTTTACCGCTTCTTTATCCTCACGCACAAGCCCTGCGAGGAACGCCTCATCCTCGGCGAGCGTGCCCGGCTGCATGAATTTGATCGTCGTGCCCGCGCAGAAGATATTGTAGAATGTCGCGATGTCGTTGCCGTAACGCTTCGTGATTTCCTTTGCATAGGCGACCTGCCGCTCAAAAAACGGATGATCGTCGGGGAGCGGCTGCACTTTCGCGAGCTCCGCCGCCGTGCGCGCCTTCTGCACGATGGGATTCGGATAGGAGAAGAAGCCGTCCGTCATGATCTTGACGAAGTCGGGCTGTGCCTCCTCGATGTAGCGAATCTCGCCGTCGAGTACCTTCTTCTCGAGTTCCGGATGCGTGTAGGCATCCGCATGGATCTCATCGTCGAGGAAGTGGAACCAAAAGCCCGCAGGCACGCGCTCCACTGCTTTACGGTCCATCGCATTCAGTACCAGTTCTTTGTTTGATATTGCCATATTGTCCCCTTCTTTCCATTCGGAAGATATAACACTGTTTGCATATATGTTTTTCTAAACTCGTGTGCACATCATACACGTAAATAACATCGTTGTCAAGTATGTTTTATATATTTTCTTGTTGACACGGAATGAAACGGGCGCGTATAATGGAAACCAAACAAAACGACATATATTTGAGGGAGGACATATTTTATGAAGGATTTCTCTGCCGAAGTACATGGCTGTCACACATATGATGCGACGGGCGCACTCACGACCCCTGTCTATCTGTCCGCGACATTCCGCCATCCCGCATTCCGTCAGAGCACGGGCTACGACTACGGGCGCGTTGCGAACCCCACGCGCACGGCGCTCGAGCAGACAATTGCCCTGCTTGAGGGCGGCGGGCGTGCATGGGCGCTCTCCTCGGGCATGGCGGCGATCAACCTCGTCTTTGCACTCTGCAAGCCCGGCGATCATGTGCTGCTGCCCGAGGATCTCTACGGCGGCACCGTACGTCTTGCGAATGATATCTATCGCCGTTACGGCATTGCGTTCGAGTACATCGATCAGCGCGACACGGCACTCGTCCGTGCAAAGATGCGGAAGGAAACAAGGATCGTATTCATCGAAACACCGTCAAATCCGATGATGTTCATCACCGACATCCACGCTCTCGCAGAGATCGCCCACGAATACGGCGCGCTGCTCGTTGCGGACAACACCTTTCTCTCGCCACATTTCCAAAAGCCGCTCGCACTCGGCGCGGACATCGTCGTCGAGAGCGGCACAAAGTATCTCTGCGGCCACAACGATGTGATCTGCGGCTTCCTTGCCGTGCAGGATGCAGACTCCGACCTTGCGAAGGAGATCGAACTACTCGTGAAGTCCGAGGGGCCGAACCTCTCCCCGATGGATGCGTGGCTCATGCTGCGCAGTCTCAAGACGCTCGGCGTGCGCGTCGAGCGTCAGGCGGAGAGTGCGCTCACCATTGCCCAGTGGCTGCGCACACTGCCCGAAGTCACAGAGGTCTACTATGTGGGGCTCCCCGACCACCCGCAGTACGCACTCCATCAGGCTCAGAGCACGGGCTGTGGCGGCATGATCTCATTCAAGGTGAAAACGCCCGCCATCGCCCAAAACGTCCTTGCCCACCTGAACCTCATCGCGTTTGCCGAGAGCCTCGGCGGCGTCGAGAGCCTCCTCACCTACCCCATCGTCCAGACGCACGCAGAGATGCCGAAGGATCTCATTGAACGC
>CALALM010000269.1 GCA_937925565.1 uncultured Centipeda sp. | reverse complement strand
CGGACGAAAAAATCTACGCCAATCTGACGGACTTCATTTTATCAGCGATTCCTTACAACACTCCCGCAAGTGTACCAAATGCGGCAGGATTTTGCAAATTCCCCACTTGCGCGTCTGTTCCGCTTTATGCTAGGATAGCAGAACTACCAAAAGGAGGATGTTCCGTGGCGCAGCTATCCCAGCCCATCACCTACCGCACACTGCTCGCGTTCGCCGTGCCGATGATCGTGTCACAGATCTTTATGAATGTGAACTTCATCGTCGACGGCTTCTTCGTCGCGCACGCCGTCGGGACGGATGGACTGTCGGCGATCAACATCGTCATGCCGTTCATCCCGCTCACGATTGTGCTTGCAACCATGCTCGGCACGGGCGGGAGTGCGCTCGTTGCAGCGCAGCTCGGCGCGGGCGAAAATCGCCATGCACGCGAAAATTTCTCCCTGCTCGTCCTCGTCTGCGTCATTCTCAGCACGATGATTGCCGTGCTCGGCATGACCTTCCTGCACCCGATTCTCTACTTCTTCGGCGCGGACGATGCCCTCTATCCCCTCTGCGAAGTGTACGCCGTTCCTCTCTTCGTCTCGACACCGCTCACGATGGCAGGGCTGATCCTCGACATCTTCCTCGTTGCAGCGGAACAGCCACGCCTCGCGATGCTCTCCTCCTTCGTCGGCGGCATCGTCAACATGGTGCTCGACTACATCCTCCTCTTTGTCCTCGGCTGGGGGCTGGAGGGAGCATCCATCGCCACAGCAACGGGCTACTCCATCTCCGCATTCGTAGGACTTTACTACTTTGCCGTTCATCGGCGCGGCACACTGCGGTTCGTACGTCCCGTCTGGCGGCTGCGCTCCGTCCTCTCCGCGATGGGCAACGGCTCAAGTGAGATGGTGATGCAGCTCTCGATGAGCCTCATCATGATCGTCATGAACAATACGATGATGCATCTGGCGGGTGCGGACGGTGTGGCGGCAATCGCCATCTCCGAGTACATCTCCGGGCTGCTCACGGGCATCTACATGGGCTACGCCGAGGGTGTCGCACCTCTGGCGAGCTTCAACTACGGCAAACGCGACACGCACGCCCTGCGTGGAATCCTGCGCCGCAGCCTCACGCTCATCGCCGCATTCTCCCTCTTTACCACCGCGGTCAGCATCCTCATCGCCGCGCCGATCACAGGCATCTTCGCCGCCGAGGGCACGCACGTCTACGAACTCGCCGTACACGGCTTCCGCATCCACGCGATCGCCTTCCTCTTCCTCGGATTCAGCATGTACGGCTCGTCGTTCTTCACCGCGCTCGGCGACGGACGCACCTCCGCCCTGCTCTCCATCTGGGACACACTCGTCTGTCTGCTCGGCTTCCTGCTCCTCCTTCCGTATATTTTCGGCGTGGACGGCGTATTCATGGCGACGCCTGCCGCAGACTTCCTCGGCGCATCGCTCACCTTCCTGCTCCTTTGGCAGAAGCGGAAGCAATACGGATATCTGTAGGGAGGACTGCCTTGATCCATGTCAAGACTGTTCTTGATGGTCAATCTTACCCAAAAGACCTATTGAAGCCGCAATACATCTATACTATCATAAAACAGATGAATATTCCCACAACAGGAATCACGGAAAGGAGCCGATCATGACGCTCCCCTACCAATGCCCCGACTGCGGCACGGAGCTCGGCTACAAGGGACTCTGCTGGCGGTGCAGGACAGCGGCGAATCGCCGTGCGGCACTCGCATGGACGCCCGAGGAGGTCGCGGCAAAGGAGCAGGAGATCATCGCGCAGATCGAGGATGTTCCCGATGATTTTTGGTATCTGCTCTGCTGTCGCGGACGGCTCGCGCCGGAGATCCCACGCGCGGCACTCGCAGCGCGTTCCTTCTGGCCCTCGGCACTCTACTATCACGCGCCGACGGATGTGCAGGATGGACTGATCGCAGCACTGATGGAGACGGATGTCGCACATGAGGCGAACGAGCTTATGATGTGTCTTGCGATGCAGGGCGATGACCAATCCCTTGCGGCACTCCTTGCACTCGAACGCAATCCGCGCCCGTGGCGCGGGAAGCTGCACGTCGATCCCTCCGTCTATGCGCAGTGCGGCGGCTGGACATTCGACCGCGAGGGACGGCGCCGTACGCTGAACTACGACACCTGCTATCCACTGGTACACGCCGCATCAGAGGAGGAGCTCCGCCGCTCGCCCATCCGCATCGCCCGTCCGCGGGAGGAGCACTGCCCGCACTGCGGCAGCCGCATGGCGGATATGCTCGTCCTCGACGGACGGGATGCGCGTCTGCACTTCCTCGGCATCGACGGCATCCTCACAGCAACCTGCTGTCCGAACTGCGTCGCATATGCAGAGCCGATACTGAGCCGCTACACGCTCGATGGCGGCAGCGAGGTGCTTTCCTACGAAGATACGGGCGATACCACGTATATCGAAGAGGAGCTCGTCAGGATTTTTGAAAACAATCTCATCCTCGGCGAGACGCCCGTTCCTCTATTCTACGGCGCACGCTTCGAGGACACCTGCACGCTCGGCGGCTTTGCGCTCTGGTGGCAGGACTGGGAGTATACAGCGTGCCCCGACTGCGGGCAGCCGATGAAGTACCTCATGCAGATTCATTGGGAGGCGCTGACGGACTATATGGAGGGCACGCTCTACATCGAGTTCTGCCCCGACTGTCAAATTGTCTCCATGCAGCACCAGCAGACGTGAGGCGCAGCCATGACCGACCATGATGATACCGTACTTGCAGAAAAGTTCCGCACACTGTACGCGCACCTTTGCCGTGAGCGCATCCTCCCGTCCATGCCGGTCACAGAGGATGCCTCGCCCGCACAGATGGCGACAGCGCTCCGACAGGCACTATGCAATGCCTACCCGGCGACAAAGCTGAAGCGCACGATGAAGAGCATCCATTACGCCAACGCCTTCACCGACACGGTGCTCAGGGAATGTGCCTTTACCCTCGACGATGTCGGGCAATACCTGGCACGGAATCACTTCCTTGACCACGACCGCTCCGTTGATTTCTTCAATGAAAAAATTACGGCGGAGGGATTCGTCATCACACCGACAAGCCTTCTGGAAACGATGCTGGAGAGCCTGCTCCTCAGTCATAAAGGAGAACACGATGAAAAAAATTGGCAGAAATGACTCTGCGTATAAAAAGAAAGCCCCCATGCCCACAGAGGTCTATACCGAGGAAGAACTGGAGACCGTCGAAAGTTACATTGAGACGAACTTCGGCACGTATGCAAACGTCTTTCATGAGATTGTCTCGCCGGACATCCACCTGGACATCTGCATTGTCGATCCGACCGAGGAACGCAACTACTATATGCTCGTCACCCTCGGGATGGGCGCGCACCGTATGAACGTGCCAAAAGAGCTCGCCGAATACAAGCTCGAACGCGCGGAACTCGCGATCGCCCTGCCGCCCGACTGGAAGATCCACGAGGACGACGAAGTGCACTACTGGCCGATCCGCCTGCTGAAGACTCTTGCACGTCTGCCAATCGAGGACGATACATGGCTCGCATGGGGACACACGATTGACGGCAGATCCCCCTACGCAAAAAATACTGCACTCTCCGCCGCACTGATCGTCAGCGGTCAGGTCAAAAAGGGCGGCAGCAACGTCTGCGTTCTCCCCGATAGAGATGAGGTCAACTTCTATCAGATCATCCCACTCTACCGGGACGAACTCAACTACAAGTTCGACCGCAGTGCAAAAGAGCTGCTGAACATCTTTGACGAGCGTCGTGTGAGCTTCGTCATTGATCCGGAGAGGCGCAGCGCACTCGCGTCCGAGGACTTCACCGATCTCGTAATGGACAATGCGCAGTGGCACCTCGACAGCCTGCGCGAAAAGAAGCTGCCCGTGGATGAGATCACGGCGTACAACCACCTCGCGATCTATCTGCGCTACTGCATCGAGCACGAGCTGATGGCGGATTGGTTCGTCCGCCAGTATGCGGCGACTGTCCGCGCCGTGCGGGAGCATCCGGCAGATACCGACCTGCGCCCCTTTATCCGCGACGACCTGCACGGTATTCTGATGCGCGGTTTCTTTGGCGAGGAGGGCACGGCGTTCGCACAGTATTACTACGACGGCGAGGCCCCCTCCTTCCCCTCGGACATCGACAACTATGCCCTCTCCTACTTCGGTGCGGCGCGTTACCACTCGAACGAGTTCAAACAGGAGGCATACCTCTTTGTCCCGTTCGACGAGGACTACTATGCGGCTATGGCACGGCTCATCACACAGCGATGGGACGCATGGAAGCGGAACAGCGACGAGCGAAAGGAAAATGAAGATGAGGCACCAAGCGACGTCGCTGCCGCAATCATGCAGTACCTGAACTGCAGCAGAGCAGACTGCTCTCTGATGTACTTCCCGCCGATGGCGGACGATGATCCGATTGTCGCGGCATATAGTTACGCTGCACGGCTTGGCGTACGAGAGGGCTATGTCCCCCTCCTCATCGTCCCGAGCGATACACTGTGGGAGAGCCTAGCGATGAATGCGGAGGCGGAAAAGGGCGCGTTCAAGGACTATGGTTTCGATGCCGATGCCGTGGAAAAGTACCGCGAAAAAATGCTTGCACAGCCTCTGCCGGACGGCAAGGCGATACTGATGGAGCGGCTCGGCGAGCGTTTTGAACTGAGCCGAGGGGAGGCGCCGGACGATGTGGAGGGAGAGGATTTCCGTGAGACCGACCACTTTATCAGCTATTGGGACTACGAGACGCAGAAAACCCAGCCGATGATTCTCGCCAAGATTCCCGTAAAGAATCCGTGGGAGGTGTTCGCCTATCTGCCGTTCGGCGGGTGGAACGACTGTCCCGACACCGCCGCGCTGATGGCGGTCTCGAAATACTGGCACGAACAGCACGGCGCTGTGCCTGCCGTCCTCACCTATGACACGCTCGAATACAGCGTTCCCGCGCCCATAGAGCCGCAGGAGCGTGCCTTGGATCTGGCGAAGGAGCAGTATGCGTTCTGCGCCGACATCATCGAGCAGGGCGCCCCCGGCATGAGTGTCACGCGTCTCGCGCGCGATCTGAGGCAGTCAAACATCTGGTATTTCTGGTGGGACTAAGCAACAGGAGCAATACATGACCTTACTCGAACAGTGCCAAATTTGGCACGAGAACAACGAATTTCAGAAGATCATCGCGGAGATCGAGGCGCTGCCAAGCGAGGAGCGCACGCCGGAACTCGACAGTGAGCTTGCACGTGCCTACAACAATGCGGCGAGCGCAGAGGACCGCGCGTATTTTGAAAAGGCAATCGGACTCCTCGCGCCGCACGCGAACTATTTCGCGGGCGATCATCTCTGGAACTTCCGCATGGGCTACGCCTACTACTACCTCGACCGCGAGGACCGCGCCCTCCCCTACTTCGAGGCGGCACTCGCCGCGCTTCCCGGCGATGCGGATACCAAGAGTATGATTGCGTACTGTCACAAGGACCTTTCCCTGCCGCTCTTTCAGCGTCCGTTCCGCATCCGCGTACAGGAAGCGTGGGCGGCGTTCGAGAACATAGAAGCGGAGCTGCGCGCGCTGATGGATGCGGGATCGGAGCACGGCGAGGAGCTCATCGAGCGATGCGACACTGTCCTGCGCATCGCCTTTGATGACGTCTCATTCGAGCTTGGAAAGGGCGGCGCGAAATATGAGCTGATTCTGACGCCCGAGGGCATGCGCGCAAAGCTCTTTCCGCTCATCTATTTCGCGCGCCATGCCCCCACCTCCGTGCGCGAGCACTGGGACATCCGCGTCGGGCGCACCGCCTCTCTTGGTGCCCTGCGTACGGGCGACTACAGCATCGAGATGAAGGATGTCGCCGTCTGGTTCACACAGGAGGGAAAGGGGATCGCCCTCATGGTCTACTGCGAAAAGCTCCTGCCTCTCCTGAAGGAGGACGAGAATCGCGCATGGTGGATGCTCTCCACGATCGTCGATCAGGCACTCGGCGAAATCGCCTCCATCCGCCTCATCCATGATTTCGAAGTCCTCGATGCGCCACGGGAAGAGCCGTCGATGTTACTGACGGATCTGCCAAAGTCCCTTGAGGAGGCGGGTCTTTCTCTCGACAGCGATGCAGAGGACTATCTGGAGCACTCCTATCTCGCCTACGAACGCGAGCCGCAGAATATTTCCGATACGAGCTGGCGGTTCGATGTCTACACGGGCAGTACGCGTCTGCCCTCCATCCTCAGCGCCTATACGGAAAACGATGCGACGCTCGTGGACATGTACCATGCGGACGGGATTGTGGCGGGCTTTCTCGCCTATCCGCTGACGGATGCGCTGCGCGCGGATTCGGAGGCTCCCCTCGCGTTTCGCGATGCGCTCATGACGGCAATCGAGAGGGATACCAAGGAGCCGGATGCCGTGACCTTCCTTGGCGGAGCGACGGGTACGGACTGCGGCTATCTGGACTTTCTCGCATGGGATCTGCGCGCCGTCCTCGACGCCGCCAACGACTTTCTCGAACAGACGGATCTGCCGTGGGCGGTATTCCACTCCTTCCGACGGGACGCAAATTCCGTCAGCCTCTTTGATCGTACGGAGGAGGAGGAAAGCGCGGAGCAGGAAAACCCCGCCGCCGCGAAATCCTCCCTGCTCTCCCCTGCGGCGGTTCGGAAACTTAAGGCGATGGACGACGGCTCGACGGGCTATTTTTACAAAATGTTCCATTATCTTGAGTCGTACATCAAAAACGGTACGATCAAGGGAAACTTCACGCGCGAGGAGGCATACGCCGATCTGGATATTGCTCTCTGGTACGCGTATGCGTGCAACAATCTGAACACGTACGAATCTTACTACCGCACAACGCAGTGGCTGCCCGCAGCAGAGGCGAACGCGCGCGGCTGCGGGACATACTACTACCGCTACGCCGTCGCTCTCATGTACTGCGGGCGACTGGACGATGCACTTCGCATGGCAGAGAAGGGTGCACAGGAGGAGCCGGACTATCCGTGGACATATCTGCAGCTCGGCAAACTCCGCGCACACTTCAGCGACCGTGACGGGGCGCGCTCGGCGGTGCAGAAGGGGCTTGCCCTCGTGCCGGACGATCACGAATTCCTGACGCTTGCGCGTGAGATCGAGGAGGGCGCGACCATCGAGCAGATGTCCTACCACTGGATTGATCCGGAGTTTGATAAAGAGCTGCAGGAGGCATCTGAGGCAGGGGAAAATTGGGAAGCGCATGGCGATGCGGATGAAGAGATGTGCGACAAGCAGCGCGTCATCTCCTGCATCACGACAAACAAGGCGGGACTCGCCTATTTCAAACATCTCTTCCGCCCCGACCCGAAGAACTACGAGCGGAACGCGCCCTATTGCAGCTTCGACTATCCCGTGGGCGATACAACCGTGCGGCTTGTCTTCCGCATGAACGAGGCGGGGCTCTCGAAGCGCGATCCCGCATGGCTGCGCACGCAAAAAGAGAGGCTCGATGACGGGCACTGGCTGAAGCGCGTCGATGATGCGGGCACGGGCGCACTGACCGCCGTACACTATGGGCTTGACAATCAGGTCACGCTCGCGTATCAGTACCCGTGGCAGGAGAAGTGCGTCTACATCCCCCTTGATGAGGATGGAAATCCGAGGGATGAGGAATAGAGGAAGCACTGATAAATTCAGCCACGCCATCTTAGCGCATCTTTTTTGTCCGCTT
>CALALM010000268.1 GCA_937925565.1 uncultured Centipeda sp. | reverse complement strand
CGACGCCCATGTCCCTGAGGGTGTCGGCCGCAACTATGACCGTGCGCGCGGGCTTGCCCGTGCGTTTGATTTGCAGATCGTTACATTTCGTGCGCAGAAGATGCGGGTTTGTGAGAGCTGAATCTAGTCGTTGCCTCTCCACATCTTTCCTGTTATAATACAGGTTATGGATGGGGAGGCGTTTTTGTGCTCAGCAATTTTTTTGTCGCGCTCGGCGGCGTCGTGCCCCTCTTCTGTCTGATGGCAGTCGGTGTCTTCGTGAAGCGCTCGCGCCTTCTCACAGAAGAAGAACTCCTGCATATGAACCGCATGGTGTTCCGCGTGTTCTTCTTCTTCATGATGTTCTACAACATCTACGTCTCCGATCCGGGGACGGCGTTTCAGCCACTACTCATGCTCTTTGGCGCGGGCGGGGTGCTGTTCACGGCGCTCGTCTTTACCGGTATTGTCTGTCGTATTGAGCAGGATAATGCACGGCGCGGTCCCATGATCCAAGCGATCTTTCGCAGCAACTACGTCCTCATGGGCATTCCTCTGGTCGGCAATATTTTCGGCGATGCGGCGATCGCAATTCCGACCATGATGATTGCGGCGATCGTCCCGCTCTATAACGTTCTCGGCGTATTTGTCCTCGAGACCTTTCGCGGCGGGCGATTTGACCTCCTGCACATTCTGCGTGGTGTACTCATGAATCCCATGATCCTCGGGGCAATCGCGGGTGTATTCTGCCGCCTCGTCAGTCTGTCCATTCCTGCGCCCGTGCTGAAGCCCGTCGCACAGATTGCGGCAGCGACGACACCGGTGGCACTCATTATTCTCGGCGCTTCATTTCATGGTGGGAGCTATCAGGCGCATCTGCGTCAGCTTGTGTTCTCCGTTGCCTC
Organism: uncultured Centipeda sp.; assembly: GCA_937925565.1. GTDB lineage: Bacteria > Bacillota > Negativicutes > Selenomonadales > Selenomonadaceae > Centipeda. Next base: position 1,968 of record CALALM010000268.1, on the reverse strand, counting down.
CCGTCTTGTCATCGTACCTGCAACCATGCTTTCTCTTGCGATTGCACTCGGATTCCGCGATGTCGAACTGGTGACTCTTATCGCCGTGTTTGCCACGCCCTGTGCTGTTGCCAGCTTTGCGATGGCGCAGCAGATGCAGGCGGACGCGGAACTCGCGGGCAATTGCGTTGTATATAGCAGTGCACTGTCCTGTTTTACCATTTTTGGTTGGGTCTTTTTGCTCAAAACGTTGGGCTTCTTCTAAGCACGATAGCTTGACAACCCAACAAAATTTTGTATACTTAGGACTAAGTTATAATAAGAAAAGGAGTCCGTCTGAAATGATAAGAAAGAAAGGTCTCACAGCACTCGGCGCTCTTGCTGTCGCGGGATGTGTTGGCATCATGGCACTGCCCGTACAGGCGGCAGAGAATGCCTCTGTCAATGCGGATATTGCGAGCGATATGCCGCATCGTGTTGTCGAGGGCGGCGACTTTAAGACGGCTACCCTTCGTCCGGATCGCCTGCTTGAGACCTACCGCCTGACGAAGTATGATGTCATTGATATCCAGGTCATCGGACTTCCTGAAGGTGCCGGAATGAGTGACATCATGATCGGTCCCGATGGCTATGCACAACTGCCTTATGTCGGCTCCGTGAAACTCGCGGGGCTGACTCTTGATGAGGCAAAGGCTGTGCTGATGGAGCGGATGAGCATGTATCTTCGCTTTCCGGACATGTCGCTCATTATGAAATCCTATGGAGCGCGCAAAGTCTATGTTATGGGGGAAGTCGGTTCTCCGGGGATACACGAACTTTCTGCCGATAACCTCAACGCATATGCAGCCCTTTCCTCTGCCGGCGGCATCAAGCGCCGCGGGCGCAGTACACAGGTGCAGGTATTGCGTGTTGTGGGTGATACCATGTACTATAAGACGCTGAATATCAAAAACTACATCAAAAAACACGATTTCACACAGAACGTTGTTCTGCAGGACGGCGATATTGTTTATGTGCCACGCTCCAATGGCATCAAGCTGGATGAGGATGTCCTGCCGTATGTGAGTGTGTGGGCGATGTATAAAGCGATAACGGACTGAGTGGGAGGAGATTGAACGATGGAGCGGAATGAAGATTCGATTGACCTCTCACGACTGTTTTGGATTATGTACAATCACAAGTCTGTTGTTTTTGGTATTGTGGGTGTCTGTATGGCTATCGCTGTTGTGATTGCCTTTGCCCTGCCGAAGCAGTACGAATCGACAACGCTTGTTCAGACGCGTACAGCGGCAAAGGTGGATATCTCGGGTGCTGCCGCCGCGATGGCTGCGCTTGGCGTTGGAGGAGGTGTTTCCTCACCGACGATGAACTATATTGAGTTGATGAAGTCGCGTACTGTTCTGGATCCGATCATTGATTCGATGAAATTCGAGGAAGAAAAAAAACCGGATGCCAAGGTATTTGCAAAAAAATATCTTGACATTAGAAATACAAAGGGGACTAATTTGATTGAAGTGGCTGCCCGCGCTGAAACGCCAGAGGAGGCACAAAAAATTTCACAGTCTGTGGTCGATAACTTTCTCCTTATGCAGACGGAAATGAATCAACAGACGCAGTCCCTACTTGTGAAATTTCTTGACAAGCGAATTGAAGAAAGCAAAAAAGCTTCTGAAGATGCAGAGAAAAAGTTGGTAACTTATAGTAAAGCACACAAAATATATAGCCCTGATGAGCAAGTGAAATATGCTGTTGCCCGTATGCAGGCATTTGATAAGGCTATGGCAGATTTTGAAGTCCAGATTCAATCCGGGCAGGCATCTCTGGAGACTGCAAATACTGTACTGGCAGAGCAAAAGATAAGCAGTAAGGCATATAATGTCTCAGATAATGAGATCGTTCAGAAACTGCGCGCTCAAATTGTTGCAAAGCAGGTTGAACTTGTCGGGCTGGAACAAAATTATACGGATCAGCATCCAAGCATACAAAAAG
>CALALM010000267.1 GCA_937925565.1 uncultured Centipeda sp. | reverse complement strand
GGGGGAATATCAATGGATAACCAGTATATGGACATGTTCCTGGATGAGTCGCATGAGCATCTGCAGTCACTCAATGAAGGTCTTCTGCGTCTCGAGGAGAACATGGAGGAGATCGACGCCGTTAACGACATCTTCCGCAATGCACATACGCTCAAGGGCATGTCGGCAACGATGGGCTTTGCCAAGATTGCAGAACTCACGCATGAGATGGAGGACGTGCTCGATCTCGTGCGTAAGAACCAGTTGAAGCTCAATGAGGACATTATGGATACCCTGTTCAAGTGTCTGGACTCCCTCGAGCAGATGGTGGACAGCGTCGGCAACGGTGAGGCAGAGGACGTCGTTGACGTGTCCGACCTTGTCGTCAAGCTCAGCTCCATCTCCAAAGGAACACCTGCGCCTGCTGTGGCAGCCCCCGCTGCAGCAGCGTCCGCATCCCCGGCTGCTGCAGGCAGTGATGCAGGAATGGTTGACCTGGAACTCGATGAGATCGATATTGATGTCATGAAGAAGGCAAAAGAAGCCGGTCTGAATCTGTTCCATATCAAGGTTACCCTGATGGAGACCTGTGTTCTCAAGGCGGCACGCTCCGTCATGGTCATGCACGCGTTGGACGAGGTCGGTGATGCCATCAAGAGTATTCCGCCTGCCGAAGATCTGGAACAGGAGAAATTCGATCGCAGTTTTGATGTGCTTGTTGCCACAAGTGCCGATGCCAAAGCTGTGCAGAACGCCGTAGATACAGTTTCGGAAATTGAAGATGTTCACGTTGAGGCAGTCGATCCCGACAAGGTCGGTAAGGAAAAGGCTCCTGCGGCGGCTGCCCCTGTTGCGTCGGTTCCTGCGACAAAGCCCGCCGCACCTGCGGCGAAGAAGGAAGCGGCAAAGCCTGCGGCAACGGCACCAAAGAAGCAGCACCAGAGCCAGAGTGTCCGCGTTGACATTGAAAAACTCGATACGCTCATGAATCTCATGGGCGAGCTCGTTATCAATAAGGTTCGTCTGGAACAGATCGGTCAGACGCACCGTATGACCGAGCTCATGGAGACGCTTGAGCAGATGGACCGCGTGACAGGCGATCTGCAAAATATCGTCATGAAGGTGCGCATGGTTCCGGTCAGCGCTGTGTTCAACCGCTTCCCGCGCATGGTGCGCGACGTATCAAAGGAACTTGGGAAAGAGATCAACCTCACGATCGAGGGCGAGGAGACCGAGCTTGACCGTACCGTTATCGACGAGATCGGCGATCCGATCATGCACCTTCTGCGCAACTCGCTCGACCACGGTGTCGAGAGTCCCGAAAAACGCGAGGCAAAGGGCAAGCCGCGCGTCGGCGAGGTCGGTCTTATCGCGCGTCATGAGGGCAACAACGTTGTCATTATGATTACGGATGACGGCGCGGGCATCGATGCGGACAAGATCCGCCGCAAGGCGGTTGAAAAGGGGATGATCTCGCAGGAGGAGGCGGATCGCCTTGACGACGCGGATGCCGTACGTCTGATCTTTCTGCCCGGCTTCTCGACGGCAGAGCAGATCACCGATATCTCCGGCCGTGGCGTTGGTATGGACGTTGTGCGCAGCAAGATCGAGGCGCTCTCGGGTCACGTCGACGTGGAAACGCACATCGACGAAGGTTCCGTCTTTAAAATCAAGCTGCCGCTCACGCTTGCGATCATTCAGGCGATGCTCGTGCAGGTGCAGGACGAGATGTATGCCATCCCGCTCGGCTCCATTGACAGCACGATCAGCATTGAAGCCACCGATATCCAAACCGTCCAGAACAAGGAGGTCATCGTCCTGCGCGGGGAGATCATCCCGATCATCCGTATGGAGGAGGCACTTCAGGTTCCGCATACGAAGGATTCCGACGAGCTCTTCGTTGTCGTCGTCCATGCGGGTGAGGCGAAGGCGGGTATTGTTGTCGACAATCTGATCGGTCAGCAGGAAATCGTCATCAAGACACTTGGCAATCTCTTCGCCGGACTCAAGCTCTTCGGTGGGGCGACCGTGCTCGGCGACGGCAAGGTTGCACTGATTCTCGACGTTGCGACGATGATACAGCAGTAAGCAGGGGAGGGAAAAGAAGATGGCAGAGGATATGAATCAGGGGAACGCACCGCAGAACTCGCAGTATGTGGCATTCAATCTTCGCGATGAAGAATACGGTATCAGCATTCTGAACGTGCAGGAGATCCGCAATCTCACGGACATCACACGTGTTCCGTTTGCGGCGGACTTTATCAAGGGTGTCATCAATCTGCGCGGCTCGGTTTTGCCGGTCATTGACCTCAAGCAGCGCCTTGGGCTTGCGGAGACGCCGTACACTGACCGCACCCGCATTGTTACGGTTTCTGTCGAGGATGTCCATGTCGGCATGCTGGTCGATGCCGTGACCGAGGTACTCAACCTTGAGAATGCACCTGTTGATACAAAGAAGGCTACAAATGCACGTGAAAGCAGCAAATTCCTCAGCGGAATCGGCAATATCAACGGCAGACTCATTGTGCTCCTGAATCTGGAGGAGATTGTCGGACTTCCAAAGGAAGCAAAATAGGGGGAATTGAGATTTTCGACCATTGCCCCGTAATGAGAGGTAGCGCCAATGAGCGTAGATGAGAATCTGACAGAACTGTCAGCGTTGCAGTTGGATGTGCTCAAAGAGATTGGAAACGTCGGCGCAGGAAATTCTGCGACGGCACTTTCCCGCCTGATTCAGCGCCGTATTGAAATGAATGTGCCCCATGTGGCACTTGTTCCAATTGAAGACGTACCGGAATTTGTCGGCGGGCCGGAACTGGTGGTCGTCGGTATTTTCCTGCGCGTTTACGGCAAGGCACCCAGCAACATCCTCTTTCTCATTCCACGGGACAGTGCATTTGCACTTGTAGATACACTGCTCGGACGTGAGCGGGGCGAGACCAATGAACTGGACTCGATGGACGAATCGGCGTTGATGGAGATCGGCAATATTCTTGCCGGATCGTATCTGAATGCGTTCTACACGTTCACGGGCATGAGCATGCTCCCGTCCATTCCCGCCCTTGCCGTGGATATGGCGGGTGCCATTCTCAATGTGGTCTTGGTTCAGCTTGGCGAAATGGGCGATCATGCGCTGCTCATTGAAACAAATTTTGTTGCAGAGGATCGGAGCATCAGCGGACATTTTTTCCTTGTGCCCGACCCGGGATCTCTCAGTACCATTATGAATGCGGTAGGAGTTGGATGATATGCCGGATTTGATTAAAGTCGGTATGGCCGACTACAAAGTCGGCGCAGCTCCGTCCACACTCATCAGCTATGGACTGGGCTCCTGTATCGGTCTTTCGCTATACGACCCCAAGGCAAAGGTGGGGGGGCTCCTCCACTATATGTTGCCGGACAGCAAACAGGCGCGTCCGTCGGATACGCCTGCAAAATTCATTGATACAGGTTTTCCCCTCATGTTGGCGGATGTTTTGAAACTTGGTGCCGTAAAATCACGTTTGGTGGCGAAGATTGCCGGTGGTGCACAGATGTTCGCATTCTCCAATACGACGAGTGTCATGCGTGTCGGTGAGCGTAACACACAGGCGGCGAAGGAGCTGCTTGCGCGGGAGGGAATCCGCCTCATTGCGGAGGATACCGGACTCAACTACGGACGCACGGTCTCAATTGACCTGAGTGACGGCACCTATACGGTGAAAACCGTCAGCAAGGGAGATAAAACCATATAGAGTGGAAGGTGAAGAAATGTTCAAACTCGGTATGGCACTGGTATTCTCTGTGATTGCCGCACTTATTGTGTTCATTACCGGAATGTTCAGTGACACGCGCGTTGCGACAGCGCTCCTGCGAAGTCTGGCTGCATTCATATGTGCCGGTGTATTCACCTATCTTGTGACGTTCATCCTTGAGGCGAAGGGATGGGCGGCATTTGATAAAGCCCCGGCAGAGCGTATGCAGGATATGCAGGCACAGCGCTACGATGCGGACGATATTGACTTCGATGCGGTGGAAAGCGACACGAAGGCGTCAGAAGAATTTGCCGCATCGTCAAGTTTCCGACCGCTTTCGGAGGATTCTCTCGTTCATATGAGAACCCCTCCCGCAGACGCACAGGAAAATGGAGAGGCAGGTCCCGCACCGGCATAAGAGGCGCACACCGCTGAGAGGAGATGTTGCAGATGGCAGAGCAGACCGCCGAGGATATTGAGGATCTGTGGCGTTCCTACGCAACGGAAAAGACCGTCGATGTGCGCAACCGTATTGCCGAGCATTATCTTCCCCTGGTTCGCCTTGTTGCAGGACGCATTGCCATCAGTTTGCCACAGCATGTCGATCGGGAGGATCTTTTGAGCAGCGGTTTTTTCGGTTTGTTGGATGCGATCGAGCGTTACGAGCCCGATCGCGGCAATAAATTTGAAACCTATGCGGGGGTGCGTGTCCGTGGAGCCATGCTCGATCATCTGCGCGCAAAGGATTGGATCCCGGTCAGCGTGCGCCAGAACATCAAAAAGTATGAAAAGGCGGTCGCACGTCTTGAGGGAGAACTCGGACGTACGGCAACCGATCAGGAACTCGCGGAGGAATTGGATCTTACGGTGAATGAACTGCATCATCTTGAGGGGCAGGTCAGCGCCGCAACCATCATTCCGCTTGAGGAATATCTGCGGACGGATTCACCCGCCTCCCTGGAGGATGGTCCTGTCGAACATGCAGAGTGGACTGAGGTCAAGGAGACGCTTGCCGCAGCGATTGAGAAACTTCCCGAGAAGGAGCGTACAGTGGTCGCACTGTATTACTACGACGAGATGACACTCAAGGAGATCGCGGCAATCCTGCACCTTTCGGAGGCGCGGATCTCACAGCTCCACACAAAGGCGATATTTCGCATGCGCGGTTCCCTTTCGCGCATGAATGACGAAATATGAGTAGGAGAAAAAGTTACAATAAAGGCGCAATTTTGAAGGATCGGGAGTGATACTGTGGAGCGCACATTTGGGGATGTAAAAGACGGCTTTCAGGTTGTATTCAAAGAGGATGGAAATTATCTTACAGTCTATCCGGGAACCAAGGATAGACCTGCCATCGAGCTGTCGGAATTGAAGGAACGCCTCGCGGCGGCGCATATCCTAAATTATGACGACATCCAACTGGCACGCATCGTTCGGAAGGCGGACGGATTTGAAGTGAAATTAAATTCCGGTTCGGACGAAGAGGTGGAAGACAATGCGGTCATTCCCTTTTCCATTGAGATCGCACGCGACGCAATGACCGCCGCCGTGCGTTTTGATGAGAAAAAGGGCAATATGCCGCCCGAGGTTTCCGATGTGATGGACGCACTTGCGGCGAAGAAGGTCGTCTACGGCATTGACCAAGATGCGATTGAGCGCGGTGTCTCGCGTCTGACCCCGTTTATGGCGGCACGCGGAACGGAGCCCGAACCGGGGACGGATGCCCGCATCGAAAAGAAATTCGATATGGGATCCAAGGGGCGGCCTGCCGAGCGTGCCTTTGACCGCGTGGACTATAAGGATATGAATATCTTTATCCGCGCGCAGATCGGCGACGTGCTTGCCGTGCGCATTCCGGAAACCGCGGGGGTACCGGGGAAAAATGTGTTCGGGGAAGATGTTGCCGCAAGGCCCGGAAAACCTGTCATGCTGCCGCAGGGAAAGAACACCAAGGTCATCAACGATAACGAACTGGTCTCCCTCATCGACGGTCAGATTGTCGATGATGGGATGAAAATCAGCGTGGATCCACATCTCGTGATCAACGAGAGCGTCGACGTCGGAACGGGCAATATCGACTTTGCCGGCAGCGTTGAGATCAGAGGCGATGTGGAGAGCGGCTTCACCGTGAAAGCGGCCGGGGACGTCGAGATCAAAGGGATGATCGGCGGCGCCGAAGTCTCAGGGCGCAATGTCATTGTTCACGGAGGCATACGCGGCATGAACGTCGGAAAAATCAATGCGACCGAGGATGTGAGCATCTCCTTTGTCGAAAATGCAAATATTGTGGCAGGACGCGATATCTTTGTTAATGATGTCGTTCTGCACTCGGAGATACGTGCAGGTCACCATGTGCGTGTCGAGGGGCGCCGCGGCTTTATCACGGGCGGGAAGGTCGGTGCAGGAGAGTCCATCCGCGCCAAGGTGCTCGGCAACAACTTCTACGTGCAGACCAATCTCGATGTCGGTGTCGACCCGAACCTCAAACACCGGCGTGACGCATTGTTCAAGGAATGTCAGGAGATAATCAAGCGCCTGACGGAAGTTCGTCTCTCGCTCGAAACGCTCAAAAAACAGCCGCTGATGAGCCTCTCCGAACGTCGCAGGGAGCAGCTGGTTGAACTGACGCATGCGCAGTTCCCCCTTGCGACTAAAATTAAGGAAATGCAGGAAAACATTGCGGAGATGGACGAAGAACTGGAGCAGATGAAGCGGGGCGTCATTGCCGCCTCGGATACGATCTTTCCCGGGGTCAACGCAACGATCAACGGGGTGAAGAAGTCCGTGGAAGAGGAGCTCAAGCATGCGCGCTTGCAGATGCTCGATGGTAAGATTGTTGTAGGCGTCTATTAAGGAGAGGCAGGTGCCGTCATGAATGTCACGCCAATCAGCATGCAGATGATGTTTCCACAGTCCAACGAGGCGGGGAACGTCCAAAGCAATATGCAGAACCAGGTCAACATCCAGCAGACTTTTGAATCTATCCGCCAGAAACAGGATGCGGAACTCGCACGCCAGCAGGTGCGCGCAAAGGAGGAGGCCAGTGAGGATGCACGCGTGAAGGATGATCCGGAGCGTGAGCGTCGTCAGGGTGGCGGGCAAGGCGGTCAGGGCAGACGCGGACGTTCGGGGGATCAGGGGGCGGAGCTCCTGCAGCGCCTTGCTGCCGACCCCAATCGCGGCGTCCATCTCGACATCAGTTTTTAAGACTAAGGGAGGCAGCCTGTTATTATTTCCGTTACCGAAATTCTGGGTGCGCTCATCATTCTCGGCGCCGTACTGCTTCTCATTGTCCGCTACGTTCTTCATCGACGACAGCGCAATGATGAGGAAGACGAGGATCTTGCAGAATCCATCGAGAAGCTGAAAAAGGAGCTTCAGCAGTCTGCCGATACCATCATTAAGCGCCTCGGCAGCCATGTCACAAAACTTGAGGGACTGCTGCGCGAAGCGGATGATCGGCGAATGCGCCTTGAAACGCGTGTTGCGGATGCACAGCGACTCGAATGGGCACTCCGTCAGCGCATTGAGGAACTCGAGCGGCGGTTGCGTGATCTTGGTCAGGCGCCGCCTGCTCCGTCTGCAGCGCAGACGGAGCGGGCTCCCGTATCGCCCGCATCCGCACAGGGATCACGTCGCACGGATGGGGATGAATTTGCCGCCGTGCTTCACGCTTCGATTTTGCGTGAACAGACACACGCGCCCGTAGAGCCGCCGCAGGGGGGTGTGCAGCAACAGCGCTTCGCAGTGTCGCCGCAGCCGACAACACCTCAGAGGCGCATCAACTCCGAGATCCACGCATCCCCGGCGCAGCAAGGATCTGTTCCTGCGCCGCAGATGCTTCCCGTCCCCTCGCCCCCTGCACCGGTCGAGTCCGATATAGACGAGCCCGTGCGTGAGGATGAGACGATGGTCAAGGCACGTGCTCTTCTGCGCGCCGGTCGTACGATCGAACAGGTGGCGCGCGAGACCGGTGTCGAGATAGGGGCGCTGCGCCTTATGAAGCAGATGACGCAAAGGGATTGACAAAACGGGAAAAGCTCGTTATAATACCATTTGTTCGGGACGTAGCTCAGCTTGGTAGAGCGCTTCCTTGGGGTGGAAGAGGTCGTGA
>CALALM010000266.1 GCA_937925565.1 uncultured Centipeda sp. | reverse complement strand
GCGGAACATCAGGCAGTGCTCGCAGTCAGGCGGCCGATGTGGCTGCGGTGTACGCGCGATGCCCATGATCGCTGTCACGGATTTGCGCGGCACCATGATCGTCGTCGGTGTCAGCGAGACCCCGACGCGCCGCGTCATGTCGAGCAGCGCAAAAAATTTTGGCTGCTCCGTGATCGGAAGATCACCGTAGCCAGGACTGAATCGATCCGTCAGATAGCGCCCCTCCGCTTCCACGGCGCTTCGCATATCGCTCTCAAAATTGTTGCAGATATTTTCGATCGCCGTGCTCGCGCACGCATCCATGATCACAGAGTCGGCGGCATTTGTCACCTCATAACGCATCATCAGCCGCTCGACACCGGGACCGAGCGTCGCTCCAAAGAGGACGGCCTCCTCACACGGCTCAAGCATCCGTGGGATGTCATTCCCTGCAAACGTCACGCCGAGCACAGCCCCACCTTCAAGAGGAGCGTGACGATACGTCAGGCGCGGTGTCGCCGCCGCAAGCACCTCATCCGTACAGCGCTTGATCTGCGCCGCGATCTCCTCCGTCAGTTCCTGTCCGCGAAAGCCGAGATACTTTAGAATCTCATTCATATTCAGCGTCGTAAAACGCGGTTCAAACATAATCTCTCCTAATTTTCCGTAATGCTCTATAACACACAAGTTAAGAGATTATATCACATTCCGCCGCTCCTCACAAATATACTTTTGTCATGCGTTCATAAGTGTGCTATAATACTGCCTTGTCATTTTATATTGCAACTGTAAGGGGGAAACGGAATGATAAAGGAAGCGATCAAAAAAATCGTAGACAAGCAGGATCTTGGCTACGACGAGGCATATGCGGTCATGAATGAAATCATGTCGGGCGAGAGCTCGGCAGTCGAGAACGCCGCCTATCTCGCTGCACTCTCTACGAAAAGCAGCGGCATGGAGACCATTGCGGAGATCTCAGGATCTGCCGCCGCCATGCGCGCGCACGCGGAGCTGGTCGAACACGACATGGAGGTCATCGACATCGTCGGTACGGGCGGCGACCACTCGGGCAGCATCAACGTCTCAACGACGGCGTCCTTTCTTGCAGCGGCGGCAGGGCTCAAGGTCTGCAAGCACGGAAACCGTGCAGCCTCCTCGAAGAGCGGCACGGCGGACTGCCTCGAAGCACTCGGCGTGAACATTGACCAGCCGCCCGAGAAGGTGCGCACGGAACTCAGCTCCGTCGGCATGGCATTTCTCTTTGCCCAGCGTTATCATCAGTCGATGAAGCACGTCGGGGCAATCCGCCGAGAGCTCGGCATCCGTACGGTGTTCAACATCCTGGGACCGCTCACAAATCCATCGCGCCCCTCCTATATGCTGCTCGGAGTCTACGGAGAGCATCTGCTGCGCCCGCTCGCAAAGGTACTGCCCGAACTTGGCGTGAAGCGTGCACTCATTGTTCATGGAACGGACGGCATGGACGAGATCTCGGTCGGTGCGCCGACACTCGTACGCGAGATTGTTGACGGCACGGAGAGCGCCTATGAGATTCGTCCCGAGGACTTCGGCATTGCGCCCGCATCCAAGGACGCGATCCGTGGAGGCACACCTGAGGAAAACGCTGCCGTCACGCGCGGCATCCTCGCGGGTGAGATCACAGACGCGCGCGCCGATATCTGCCTGATGAATGCAGGAGCTGCGATCTACATCAGCGGCGCGGCATCCTCCATCGCCGACGGCATCGCGGCGGCGCGTGCTGCCATTGCTAACGGTTCAGCACACCAAAAACTCGAGGATTTCATCAAAATCTCCCAATAAAGGAAAGGATTTTGCATCTATGCAGACACTCGAACGACTCAGTAACTTTGTCTCACGTTATATGGCATTATTCGTCATCCTCATCGCGGGCATCTCACTCTTTCAGCCGTGGACATTCAAGTGGACGGTGCCGTGGATCACCATCCTGCTCGGCATCGTCATGTTCGGCATGGGCATGACACTTCGTTTCGCCGATTTCAAGCTGGTTCTGCAGCGCCCGCGCGACGTCTTCATCGGTACAGTCGCGCAGTTCGGCATCATGCCCCTGCTCGCATGGGGGCTTGCACATGCATTCTCACTCCCGCCCGAGCTTGCGGCGGGCGTCATCCTCGTCGGCACCTGCCCCGGCGGAACCTCATCGAACGTCATGACCTACCTCGCACGCGGTGATGTAGCGCTCTCCGTCTCCATGACGATGGCATCCACCATCCTTGCACCGATTATGACCCCGCTCCTCACGCTCTGGCTGGCAGGTCAGTGGATTGACATCCCGGCAGAGAAGATGATGATCTCCATCGCGCAGGTCGTCATTGCACCGATCCTCCTCGGCATTCTCATCAACCACTTCTTTGAGCGCACCGTTCAGAAGGCGATCAAGGTACTCCCGCTCATCTCCGTGGTCGCAATCGTGCTCATTGTCGGTGGCGTCGTCTCCGCAAATGCGGGACGCATCATTGAGACAGGGGCACTCATCATGGTCGTCGTCATGTGCCACAACCTCCTCGGCTATTCACTGGGCTTCCTTGTCGCAAAGCTGCTCGGCATGAATATGGCAAAGGTCAAGGCGGTCTCCATCGAGGTCGGCATGCAGAACTCTGGGCTTGCGACCTCGCTCGCTCTTCTGCACTTCGGTGCGGCGGCGGCGATCCCCGGCGCACTCTTCAGCGTCTGGCACAACATCTCCGGCTCGCTTGCGGCAAACTACCTCGCAAGAAGGATGAAGAAAGATTCATAATTGACTATTATTAAAATCTTTCTCATTGAATATGGGACTTTAAGAGGAATTTCTACCTTGATGTCGAAATTCCTTTTTCAGTGGTCAAAAAGTCCACCCCCATATCAGATTATGCGCAGAAATGGACGGACAGCCCGAGTGTAAACGTTTGAAAGAGGTGACGGAATGAAACTCAAGTCAAAAATGCTTTTGTGGATTGGGATGCCATTTGTCATTATTTTTGTGGCGATGGCAGCATTCTCATACCGGGAAGCGAGCAGGATGATCGAGGAGGCGACTGAACGCGAAATGCGTGCCCTCTCAGAATACCATGCTGAGGAAGTCAACCGCATGGTCGGTGGACCTGCGGGCATCCTTGAGGGCATCGGACGCGTATGGTCAACAAATATTCCAACCAATGAACGCTTCCTTGAGGCAGCCGCAGACCTCAGCAATCGACCGGACATCGACTCGGTCTACATGGGTTTCCCAAAGGAGATGAACCGTCCCTTCCTCTACAGTGAAGAGGGCATCATTCCCATTGATCGATTTGACGCGACAAGTCGCCCATGGTACAGGATCGCTGAGGCCAAGGACGGTGTGCATGTCAATGAGGTTGACAAGAACACCATCAACGGTAAAATTACGCTCCCCTTTTCACGTGCCATCCGTCATAACGGACAGCTGGAAGCAGTGCTTGGGCTTGAATTCAACTTTGCCGATATCCGGAATGCCATTGCCAAGATCAAGATCCGTGAGCATGGCGCAGCGTTTCTTCTCGACGAAAACGGACGCTTCATCTACCACTCCAGCCTCGGGCTCGAGGATAATGTGCACGCCCAAGGGGAGGAAGATGCACGACGCCTCCTCTCGAAAGAACCTCTTTTCTTCACCAACACCTATCAGGGCGTAGAGAACTACTACGCCGTCCATCCGGTCGGCAGCACAGGTTGGTCGCTCGTCCTCTTTGTCCCGAAGGATGAAGTGCTTGCCGACGTGAACAATCTAAAATGGACGATGATTATCGGTCTTCTCGTTTCGCTTACCCTCATCGGCAGTCTACTCTACAAGATTGCCAACTCCATTGCACAGCCGCTTGAAGAGATGGCTGGCGCTGCGCAGGAGGTCGCAAAGGGAAATCTCTCCATCACACCGCCACAGTTGGATCGTGATGACGAGATCGGACAGCTGCACAACTCCCTGCTCACGATGGTCAAAAATCTGCGCGCGCTCATCCAGAAGACGGCGCAGACATCCGAACAGCTTGCCGCTGCCTCCGAGGAGCTGACTGCCTCGGCAGATCAGTCAGCACAGGGTGCACAGAGTGCGGCTGAGGCGATTGTCAAGATCACGGGCAGCACGATTGAGCAGAATGAGGTTGTCGACGAATCCTTCAAGACGGTTGACGACATCACCCGCGCGATCAACGATATCACAAGGGGCATCTCGGATGTCTCCACTGCAACGCATCGTGCCTCGAACGCAACGGTTGAGGGTCAGCAGGGGCTGAGTGTTGCGGTCAAGGGCATGGACGTACTTGACCAAAGTGCAAAGGATGTCTCAGAGGCGGTCACCGCCCTCTATGAGAGCTCCAAACGTATCTCCGAGATCGTCGAAATGATTACTGAGATTGCGGGACAGACGGATCTCCTCGCACTTAACGCAGCCATCGAGGCGGCGCGTGCAGGCGAACAGGGACGCGGCTTCGCCGTCGTTGCCGAGGAAGTCCGAAAGCTCGCCGAGCAGTCTGAGACCGCCGCACAGGAGATCACGGAGCTCATCACCGAGAACGCAAACCGTATCGAGGACACGTTCAAGGTCATGCAGGAACAGAAGAACCACGTCGACGAGGGCGTCAAGCATGTCAACCGGGCAGGCGAACAGTTTGACCGCATCGCAGACGTCGTAAGCGAACTCACCGAAAAGGTGGATGTCATCCTAAAGAGTACCGATGGCATTAAGGCGGGTAGCGCACGTATGCTGGGCTCGGTTGAAGCCGTCCAGAAAGTCTCAAACGCCGTCCACAGCGAGGCAGAAAACGTCTCTGCCGTCTCCGAACAGCAAGCAGCCTCCATGCAGGAGATTGCTGCATCCAGTCAGACCCTTGCCCAGCTCGCACAGGATCTGCAGAGAATTGTCGGCGGCTTTACGCTCTAAGTAAAATCGAAATAACCTTCGGGGAGACCGCTGTGCGGTCTCCTTCTTCTCTATCAAAATGACACATGAAAGGGGCAGCCCCAAGAGCTGCCCCTTCTTGCATTCCGATATGGAATAATTAGTGATTGAACATATTGCGCAGTGCCTGCTTGTTGACCTCGCGGTTCAGCTGTGCGAGATGCTGCGTGAGCTTGATGCTCTTCGGGCAGACGCGCTCGCAGTTCTGGCTGTTGCCGCAGCTCGTGATGCCGCCCTTCTCCATCAGCGCATTGAGGCGCTTCGGCGCATCGAACTTTCCGAGCGGATGGAGGTTAAAGAGCAGCGTCTGTGCCGTCGGCGCAGGTCCGATGAAGTCCGACTGCGGACCGACGTTCGGGCATGCCTCAAGGCAGCAGCCGCACGTCATGCAGCGCGACAGCTCATAGCACGTCTCCACCGTATACGGATTCTGAATGGGGGCATCCTTGTTGTCCCATGTGCCGTCGACCTCGACCCAGCCATGGATGCGCTTGAGGCTCTCAAACATGACGGAGCGATCGATGAGGAGGTCGCGGATGACCGGGAACGTGCGCGCCGGCTGTACGCGAATCGGCTGCGTGAGGTTGTCGACCAGGGCGCAGCACGCCTGCTGTGCACGACCGTTGATGACCATCATGCACGCGCCGCAGACCTTCTCAAGGCAGTTGCACTCCCAGACTGGAGGCGGTACGCGCTTGCCGTCAACCGTCACGGGGTTCTTCTGAATCTCCATGAGGGATGCGACGACGTTGAGACCGGGACGATAGTCAACCTCGAACTCCTGCGTGTAGGGGTTCTCGTTCGGTCCATCCTGACGCTCGATGATAAAACGAACTTTTTTCTGTTCTGCCATGACTTCTATCCTCCCTTACTCCTTCTTGGCAACGGCGTAGTTGCGTGAACGTGCCTTGATGAGTGAATGCTCGAATTCCATGTAGCTGACAATCGGTTCCTCGGTCTGCGGATCGTAGTCCACAATGGAGGTCTTCATGAAGCGCTCGTCGTCACGGCCGTAGAACATGAGCTCACCGTCCGCGTCCGTCATGCGCTCGCCCTTGTCGTCCAGCAGAATCTTCGCGTGTGCACCACGGCTCTCATCGCGGCAGCGCGCCGCCTTCGTCACAGCCATCGCGTAGAGGATCATGTTGCGCAGCTGACGCACGAACATGGCTTCCTGATTTGCCCATGTGCCGTGGTCGGTGACGCCGATGTCATCCCAGCGCTTCAGGATGCCCTTGAGCTTTTCAAGGCAGATATCGAGACCCTTGTTGTCGCGCTCGATGGAGACGTAATCGTACATGATTTCGCCCATCTCCTGATGGAGCTTGTGTGCATTCTCGGAGCCCGTCATATTGCGGATCTTGTCGAACTCCGCAACGCATTCCTTGCGCGCTGCCTCGAGTTCTTCCTCCGTAAGTGCAGCGCCAAGCTCGCCGCTGCGCGCCCAGCGGAGCGATTCAGGTCCTGCGACGTAGCCGGAGTAGCTCGCCGAGAGGAGAGAGTTCGCGCCCAAGCGGTTCGCGCCGTGGTACTGGTGATCGCACTCGCCCGCCGCCATGAGACCGGGGATGTTCGTGTGGTGCATGCGGTCGACCCAGATGCCGCCCATCGAATAGTGGACGGACGGGAAGATCTCCATCGGCACCTTGCGCGGATCCTGACCGACGAACTCGGAGTACATCTCGAGAATACCGCCGAGCTTGTGCTCAAGGTAGTCTGCGGGAATGTGCGAGAGGTCGAGGTAGACGCGGCGCTCGTTGTTGACACCGAGCCCCATGTGCACGCAGACCTTGAAGATCGCGCGGGAGGCAACGTCACGCGGAACGAGGTTGCCATATGCCGGGTACATCTCCTCGAGGAAGTACCAAGGCTTGCCGTCCTTGTACGTCCATACGCGTCCGCCCTCACCGCGGCACGCCTCCGACATGAGGCGGTTCTTGTCCGAGCCGGGGATTGCCGTCGGGTGAATCTGGATGAACTCGGGATTGCCGATGTGTGCGCCCTGCTGATATGCGGAGGAGACAGCCGAGCCATTGCAGATCGTGGATGCCGTGCAGCGTCCGAAGACCTGTCCGGGGCCGCCCGTCGCAAGGATGACGACATCTGCGGGGAACGCCTTGATCTCATTCGAGTTCATATTCTGTGCAACAAGTCCGCGCACAATGCCGTCCTTGTTCTTGATCGCACGGATGTACTCCCAGAACTCGTACTTCGTAACCTTGCCCTTGACCTCCCAGCGGCGCACCTGCTCATCAAGTGCGTAGAGGAGCTGCTGGCCGGTCGTAGAGCCTGCAAAGACCGTGCGCTTATTCTTCTGTCCGCCGAAGTTACGGAGGTCGAGTACGCCCTCGGGTGTGCGGTTGAACGGAACGCCCATGCGGTCAAACATCTTGACTAGGCGCGGTGCCGCTTCAACCATGCCCTTGACTGCGAGCTGATCGGCGAGGAAGTCGCCGCCGTAGACCGTATCGTCAAAGTGCTCGTAGATGCTGTCGTGCTCACCCTTCGTATCCATGCAGGCGTTCATGCCGCCCTGTGCGCAGAGCGAGTGAGAGCGCTTCACTGGGCAGTAGGAAAAGAGGTCGACCTTGCCGCCGCCCTCGCAGATCTTCAGCGCAGCGAGAAGCCCCGCCAGACCGCCGCCGATGATCGCAATGTTATTTTCTGGTACTTTAGCCATTCTTACTCTCCTTTGCTGCGCTTCTTACATGAAATAGCTGCCCATGAAGGCGAGCGTAACAAGACTCATCAGCGTGCAGAGACCCATCGCGAGCGCGTTGATCACAGCCTGCGCACGCGGCCCCTTGGCAATGCCCCACGTCATGCAGAACGTCGAGATGCCGTTGCAGAAGTGGAAGATCGCCGCGAGCATGCCGATCGTATAGAGCACCGTGTGGAGGATCGCATAGTCCCCCGTCA
>CALALM010000265.1 GCA_937925565.1 uncultured Centipeda sp. | reverse complement strand
AAGAAACAGCAAAAGAATATCCACAAATCTGTAAAAATATCCGAAAAACTGAACTGTGGAGGAAATAAAAAGACTGTTGTACGAAACATTTCAGGTTCATACAACAGTCTCAGTCTTTCGTTGTTCTCTGCACCCTTCGGGCTTGCTTCTCAGACAGGTCAGTAAGTGGCGAACGCAGGGAGCCGATGGGGGCACCCCATATCACAGGATCGCTTCTGCCGCCGCCATCACACCGAGCGCGGCGTGCTCGAAGGTCAGCCCGCCCTGCAGGTAGATGCAGTACGGTTCACGCATGGGGCCATCTGCACTCAGCTCGATCGACGCGCCCTGCACGAACGTCCCTGCCGCCATGATAATCTGATCGGCATAGCCCGGCATATCCCACGGCTCGGGCGCGGCGAACGCATCCACAGGCGACATCGCCTGTATCGCGCGTGCGAACGCCTTCATGCGCTCCGCATCCCCGAGCACAATCGCCTGTATGATATCGCTGCGCGCATCCGTAAAGCGCGGGAATGTATGACATCCCAGCCCCTCGAAGATGCCTGCGGCGAACACCGCGCCCTTGAGTGCCTGTGCGACCACATGCGGCGCGAGGAAGAGCCCCTGAAAGAGCAGACGGTTCGAGATGAGGCTCGCGCCGAGCTCGTCCCCCATCCCCGGCGCGGTCAGACGATAGGATGCCATCTCCACGAGTTCGCTGCGTCCCGCGATGTAGCCGCCCGTCGGTGCAAGTCCACCGCCCGGGTTCTTGATGAGCGAGCCCGCCATAATATCGACTGTGGGGATTTCCGTTGGCTCGACGGTATCCACAAACTCGCCGTAGCAGTTGTCCACAAATACAACGCAGCTTGGATTCGCCGCCTTGATGCGCGCGCTGACCGCACGGATGTCCTCGATACTGAGAGGCTCACGCTCACTGTATCCGCGCGAGCGCTGAACGAGCGCCACCTTTGTCCGTGCCGTCACGATGCGGTCGATGCCCGCCAGATCAACGTGCCCGTCCTGCATGGGCAGCTCATCGTAGAGCACGCCGAACTCCTTGAGTGAGCCGACGCTCTCGTGCGCCCAGCCGATGACCGTCTGCATCGTATCGTAGGGCGCTCCCGTAATCGAGACAAGCTGGTCGCCGGGACGTAGGATGCCGAACAGCACCGTTGCAAGCGCATGCGTCCCCGAGACGAACTGCGTCCGCACGAGTGCACGCTCCGCACCGAAGACACGCGCATAGAGCTCATCCAGCTTCTCACGTCCGAGATCGCTGTACGCATAGCCGGCGCTTACACCGAAGTGCGCATCCGAGACGCGGCATTCTCGCATCGCGTCCAAGACCTTCTTCGTGTTGATCTCAGCGGCTTCGTCCATACACGCAAACATCCCGCGCGCACGCTCAATTACAGACGCGCGCAACACGCCTAACTCATCGCTCTGCAAATCTTACGCCCTTTCCTGTTCGACATTCTTTTCCAACTCCGACTGCTCGCGCGCCGTGCGCAGATAGCGCACGAGATGCAGTTTCAGTCGCTGTTCCAGCTCCGCAAGATCCGCCGCATCAAACGAATAGCTCACATACGGCATATGGTTCACATGATACTCACCAAAAAACTCATTGCGATAACAGTTATAGTAAATGCCAACGTCATTGCCCCGCGCAAAGTCCACGTAGTCAATGATGAGAAAGGAGCCGTTTGTCAGCTCCGCGGGTGCGGCTGGTCGAACAAAGAGTTCAAACCCCTCCAATGCCTCCGCCAGTTCCTGCCCGTACACCCATGCTTCAAGACTCTCGCGCACCGGCAGGAGTTCCTGCGTTGCCAGCGCATCCGCGTGCAGCTCTGTCATCACGCGCGGCAGGTTGCGTGTCAGCTCCTTGCCAAACGTCGCTAGGTCCCCATAGATAAAGGACGGCAGGGCAAAGCTCACCACACCGATTTCAACACGCAGTTTGTACGATGTCGTCGGTGCATCGTAGAAACCGATAACGGCACGGTGCTCTGCCGCATGATCGTAGCGAAAGAAATCATACTGCGCCTCGTTCACCTGCCGCCCCTTTGAGAGGACAAAGCCCTCAATTTCGGCGGGAAGTTCGTCAAGCACCGTCCACTGGGCAAGCGCCTCGTCAATTTTCTCTGTAAAATCCTCAGCCATCGCCGTTTACTTACCCGTGCGCCCGCGCTTCGTCATCGGAATCCCCTTCGCACAGAGCGGACATGTCTCCGGCGTATAGGTTTCCACATTCATTGTGAGAAGCGCCGCACAGGGCACGTCACCGAATGTCGCCTTGCCTCCGCTGCGATCAACAAGCATGGAGACCGCCACGGGGACAGCACCCGCCGCCTTGACGACATCGATCACTTCCTTGATCGATCCGCCCGTTGTCACAATGTCCTCGACGATGAGTACGCGCTCCCCCTCATGCAGCGAGAAGCCGCGCCGGAATGTCATTTTTCCATCCACACGCTCGGTGAAAATCGCGCGCGTCCCGAGTGCCTTGCCCGTCTCATGCGCGAGCAGGATGCCGCCCGTCACGGGACCGACCACCGTTTCGATCTCCGCGTCTTTGAACTTCTCCGCCATTGCCTCACAGAGCTGCTGCGTGTATTTC
>CALALM010000264.1 GCA_937925565.1 uncultured Centipeda sp. | reverse complement strand
TCTTGCCCGCGAAATCCGGACGACGCGCAAGCTCTGATGCTGCAGCCAGCGCGGCGCCGGAGGAGATGCCGACAAGCGCGCCCTCGCGGCGTGCAAACTCTCTGCCGTAGGCAAAGGCATCCTCATTCTTCACCTGAATGATTTCGTCATAGACTTTCGTATCGAGAGTTGCTGGGATGAAGCCCGCACCGATCCCCTGAATCTTGTGCGGTCCCGGCTTGCCACCCGAGAGCACGGGGGAGTCGGTCGGCTCAACGGCAACGACATGAATGGAGGGATTCTTGCTCTTGAGGTAGCGCCCGACGCCGGACACCGTTCCGCCTGTGCCGACACCGGCGACAAACGCATCGACATTCCCGTCCGTATCCGCCCAAATCTCGGGTCCCGTCGTACGCTCGTGCACCGCCGGATTCGCCGGATTCTCGAACTGCGAGGGAATGAACGAATTTGGAATCTCCTTCTGCAGCTGTTCGGCACGTGCGATCGCACCCTTCATGCCCTGCGATCCGTCCGTCAGCACAATCTCAGCACCATATGCCTTGAGCAGGTTGCGGCGCTCTACGCTCATCGTCTCCGGCATTGTGAGGATGGCATGATAGCCGCGTGCCGCCGCAACGGCTGCAATCCCGATCCCCGTATTGCCGCTCGTCGGCTCAATCAAAGTCGCGCCCGGCGCGATCTTTCCTTCTTTCTCTGCCTGCTCAATCATCGCGATCGCAATGCGATCCTTTATCGAGCCCGCAGGATTGAAATACTCGAGCTTCACCACAATATTTGCCGAAAGATCGTGTGCCTTTGCAAAATTCTTCGCTGCAAGCAGCGGCGTATGCCCGATCAGCTCCGTCACCGATTGATAAACGTTTGCCATAATCCATTCTCCTTTGATCACTATTTTGTAAAAGTAAACATATCGAAAAAGTATGTTTATATATTACTCTATTTTTTTCATTCTGTCAAGACCAAAAAGGAAAAAGCAGAAGCCATTACAACTTCTGCTCGGAAAGTCTCTGCTCGTGCGTATCAACCAATGTGGATGAGTCGCGTTTGACACTGAGCAGCATATAGTAGATTGCCTCGACAACCGCCGTCATACTGAGCCGTGTCGAAGAAAAACTGAACGTACGAAAAAACATGCGCTCCTGTGACACTGCATGGAGAACATGGTCACTCATGCGCGCAATGGACGAGTGCACCTGATTCGTCACAAGAATGATGCGGGCACCGCGGTCGCGTGCTGCCATGACAATGCGCATGAGATCCTTGGTTTCCCCCGATGCGGAGATCGCAAGCAGGACATCATCGGGCATGACTGAGTGCATCATCGCGAGCATATTCTCCCAGACGGGTGCAGAGATCGCGGTCAGACCAAGTTCGTTGAACTTGTAGGCAGCATCCATCGCCACAGGAATGGTGTTCCCCATTGCGGCACAGAACACGAGCCGCGCGCCCTGAATCCGCTCCACCACGGAACGAAAGACTGCGGGATCAATCGCCGCAAGTGTCTGGCGCAGTTCCTCCTGTTTGCTGGCAAAGATGTTGCGCAGCGACACATCCATGCGTGCGCAGTCGATCTCATTGGAGCCGACGATCTGCACATCCGCCTCTGTCTTCGTCGCCATCTCCTTCGCCATGTTGATCTTCAGGTGATGGAATCCGTTGCAGCCGCATTTCTTGCAGAAACGAACAACGGTTGCATCGCTCGTCCCACATGCCGCAGCAAGCTCCGATACCGTCATGTCGACAACCGGCGACTCATTCTGCAACACGTAATCGGCAACGCGCTTCTCCGCGTCAAAGAGAACGGGATAAATCGAAAAAATTTTCTCCAAAATACTTGCGGGCTCAGACAACGGCGTATTTCCTTTCCTTAGAATTTTCCTCCTTTAGATTACTATAAATGGCGTCCCCTGTCTACTGCCCGCCGAGCAAAACATGCTCCGCCTCGGCGCACCAGAATCCTCCGTTCGCCGCGACAATCTCAGCGAGATGCGCCCCATGCGGCATTTGCGAAAGATCCGTCAATGGAGAGAGTGGGAAATCCAAATGCGTATAGACAAGCTTCTTGCCGCCGGGTATGTTTTTGAGGTTCATCGTGGTTGCCGGTACAGCATTCAGCCCGAGGATATGCGAGACGATCTTCCCGACCTGAACCGTTTTGTTCTCAATGAGAGTAACGGACTCCTTCATGTCCTCGGTATTTCCGCCGCTCGTACCGACGATATGTGTCACGTTGTAGTGCACGTCAAAGAAGTTAATCGGGGCACTGAACGAACTGTCAACAGGACCCGCAAAGAAGTTCAGGCAGCCGTCGAGCGCGAGCATCGCACTCGCCTGTGTGACCATATTCTCATCTGCCGCCATCACAAACACATCGTCAAATCCCTGCACATCCTCGGGCAGGAGGGCACGAAGCTTTGCCGCATAGTCCGGCGTATCACTCGTGTTGATGTAATGCAGAACAACACCGTGCGCCGCTGCCTCCTCGATAGGATAGAGATCCTGCACGTGATCGAGTTTCTCCTGTGTCCTCCCTGTGACAACGAGATGACGCGGACGCTCTGCACCGTGGATTGCGAGGTCAACGGCAAGGAAGCCCATCGGT
>CALALM010000263.1 GCA_937925565.1 uncultured Centipeda sp. | reverse complement strand
CATCCTCCAGCACAACCCTATAAAACTTCCCTCCAGCCCCTGCTCGATGAACGCGATCATCTCGTTACGGCGCGAGACGGGCTGAATGAAGTCCGGATGCTCGTTGATGTACGCAAGCAGTCGATCCGCATATTTGCTCATGCGGAAGAAGTACGCCTCCTCGGAGACCTCCTGCACAGGGCGGTGGCAGTCGGGGCAACAGCCGTTCTCGTCGAGCTGCAGCTTCGTCCAGTAGCTCTCGCAGGGCGTACAGTAGAGCCCCTTGTACTCGCCCTTGTAGATGTCGCCCTGATCGTAGATCTGCTGAAAAATCGCCTGCACAAGTTCGTGATGGCGTTCCTCCGACGTGCGGATGAAGTCGTCGTAGGAGATGCCGAGCAGTCGCCACAGCTCCTGAAAGCCCGCGACGATGCGGTCAACGTATTGGAGCGGCGTCACCCCCTCCTTTTCCGCCGCCTGCTGAATCTTCTGCCCATGCTCATCCGAGCCGGTCAGAAAGAACACATCGTAGCCCGCGAGCCGCTTAAACCGCGCGATCGTGTCCGCAACCGTCGTGCAGTAAGCGTGTCCGATGTGCAGCTTCGCACTCGGGTAATAGATGGGTGTGGTGATGTAAAACGGAGTTTTTTCACTCATAAAGCATGCCTCGTTTCGATTTGATTTATTATATAGTAGCACAGACGGGAGGCAGTGACAACTGTCCCCTACAAGCATGGCTCTCACTGCTCTGTACTGCATCAGCAACCTTTTGGGCAATCTCACGATACGTTTCCCAACCGCGAGGATAGTGATTACACTCACAGCATACATACCCAATGAATCTTGCCTGTTCCTCAGTGGTAGGTACATCGCGATATGGGGGACACACGTCAATCCTTTGACAAATCCGGAAAACTTCATATTCATATTCATCCAGTGGTGCGGATGGGAATAAATGCAGGGGGTCCCATTCGTCTATGACCTTTTTCACGGCGAGAAAGGTCTCCAACTGAGGCACGGATGCTCTCAAATACAGATTCATATATCGCATAGCTTCTCCCCCAGTACCGCCTGATATACCTCCCTGCGCGCGATGCCGAGTTCCTGTGCGGTGCGGCGCATGGCTTCCTTCTTGTCCAAACCTTCGGCAATGTGTGCCGCATAACGCTCCGCGAGGGACATCTCCTCCGCAGAATCGGCAGAGGCGACGCGCGTCTCATCCGCGCCCGCAACGATGAGCACAAACTCGCCGCGCGGTTCGTTTTCCCCATAATACGTGAGCAACTGCCCAAGCGACGCACGTCGAAATTCTTCAAACTTTTTCGTCAGCTCACGCGCGGCGCATGCCTGCCGCTCCTCGCCAAGCCCCGCGACGAGCGCGGCAAGGGTCTCCTTCAATCGATGCGGCGCCTCGTAGAAGATGAGCGTCTCGGGGTAGGCAGCAACACGCGCGAGCAGTTCGCGCCGCTTTTTCTCCTTGCGCGGCAGGAAGCCGACAAAGGTGAAGCCATCGAGCGGCAGCCCCGCGCAGATGAGCGCCGAAAGTGCCGCATTTGCGCCCGGCAGGGGCGTGACGGGGATGCCCTCCGCGATGGCACGCCGCGCAAGATCCCCGCCGGGGTCGGCGATGCCCGGCAGCCCCGCGTCGCTGACGCAGACGATGGTCTCACCCGCCTGCATGCGCGCGATCAGTTCCGCGCCCTTTCCCTCTTTGTTGTGCTCGTGATAGCTGGTCATGGGCGTGTGGATGTCGTAGTGCGAAAGCAGCCCGCGCGTGTGCCGCGTGTCCTCGGCAGCGATGAGGTCTGCCGTGCGCAGCGTTTCGACCGCACGATAGGTGATGTCGCCGAGATTGCCGATGGGGGTCGCGCAGAGATAGAGCTGTCCGGTCACTGTCATTCCTCCCGTTTGTTTTTCTCCCATTGTGGGGCACAGCCGCCACATTGTCAAGGCAGTCTTATGAAAACGTCTCCGCTCTTAAAAGTTCGATTATATTTCTCATTTTTGGCTTTTCATTTCTACGCCATTCATATATAGTAATGGCATATTTAAGAAATCAAATCATGCGAGGTGGATACAATATGGACGAAAAGACGAGAGTCCTCATTGTAGAGGATGAAGTGCGCATTGCACGATTTTTGCAGATGGAGCTTGAGCACGAGGGCTTTGAGGCAGAGACCGAGGGCAACGGCACACGCGCCTATGAGCGCATCATTCAGGAGAATTTCGACATTATACTGCTCGATGTCATGCTGCCGGGCATGGACGGCATCGAGATCTGCCGCCGCGTGCGCACGGTCTCAAACGTCCCCATCATCATGCTGACGGCACGCGATGCGATCGAGGATCGCGTGGAGGGTCTGGACATCGGGGCGGATGACTACATCACAAAGCCGTTTGCCGTGCCCGAGCTCCTGGCGCGCCTTCGGAACGCGCTGCGCCGCCGTGACATCTCCACCGAGGATGCCTCCGACCGCCTCACGGTGAAGAATCTCATCATGTTCCTCTCACGCTACGAGGTACAGGTGGACGGTGAGACCGTCGCCCTCACAAAACGCGAATACGATCTCCTCGAGTATCTCCTGCGCAACAAGCGTACGGTGCTGACACGCGACCAGATCCTGCAGGAGGTATGGGGATTCGACTACACGGGCGAGACCAATGTGGTCGACGTCTACATCCGTTACCTGCGCGCCAAGTTGGATGACCGCTTCCACAAGAAGTACATCTACACGGTGCGGGGCGTCGGATATGTTGTCCGCGACTAGGACGCATCTCGCCCGCTGGATCGATCGTTATTTCTACGTCCGCATCTCCACAAAGATCACACTGCTGTACGCGGCAATCCTCTTTTTCGTACTCATCTTGTCGACGGCGATTCTGGGGATTGGCGCGTACATCTATTTTTATCGGCAGGCAGAGGTCGATCTCGATCGCAGCATCCAGCATGTAATGAGCAATATCGAAACCGGCAATGCCACGGAGGCAAAGTTCTGGTTCGAAGGACCCGTGATCCCCGGCGTTATTGTGCGGATCACGGATAGTTCGGGACGCATTGTACTCGACACAGACAACCACTTCCCCTCCATTGAACGGATCGAGCAGGGGCGTATCACAACTCCGATCTGGGCAAATCCCGATATGGAGGTCTCCGAGTTCCAAGGCGGAGCAGTCTATCACGCGCGGCGCTACGTCGAGTATGGCGGCATTCCCTATCAGATTCATTTCTTCCGCACGATTACGACCGAGAAGGACTTTTTCAGCTCGCTGCAGCGCCTGATCTTCTACACGGTTGCCATCTGCTTTGTCCTCGCGCTTCTTGCAGGACATTTCATCAGCAGGCGTATTTTGAAACCCATCCGCGAGTTTACGTGGACGGCGCGCAGTATCGAGGTGGAGCGTCTCGGCAGACGCCTTGAGGTGCCGCGCGCACGCGATGAGCTCTCTGAGCTTGCCCTCACATTCAACCGCATGCTCGATCGTCTGCAGGAGGGATTCTCGCAGCAGCAGCGCTTCGTATCCGATGCCTCACACGAGCTGCGCACACCTCTCACCGTCATCCTCGGCTACTCCGATATGCTCTCACGCTGGGGGCGCGAGGACAAGAGCATTTTGGATGAGGGCATCACCGCCATCCGCTCGGAGGCGGAGAATATGCAGCAGC
>CALALM010000262.1 GCA_937925565.1 uncultured Centipeda sp. | reverse complement strand
AACCGGTCGGTCCTTGGTTCAAGTCCAAGTGGGCCCACCAATCGAAATGAGAGCACCACGCAGGTGGTGCTTTTTTATTTTTCTGCGGGAGGTGAGAGGATGACGGAGACAGAATTTGTGCGCATGATCCGGAATGCAGGTGCGCGTATCTTTCGCGTGGGCGGCTGCGTGCGCGATCATTTTCGTGGAGCGGCGGCGAAGGATGTCGACTATGTGCTCACAGGCATGACGGAGGAGCAGTTTTGCACGTTCTTTCCGCGCGCGGAGAAGATCGGGAAATCCTTTCCTGTCTATCATGTGCGCGTGGACGGTGTACGCCGTGAGATCGCCTTTGCGCGCAGGGAGCGCAAGACGGGGGCGGGGTATCGCGGCTTCGCCGTCGCGTTCGATCCGTCGGTGACGATCGGGGAGGATCTCTATCGGCGCGATACCACGATGAATGCAATGGCACTGGAGTTGCCCGAGGGAATTCTTCTCGATCCCTACGGTGGGCGCGCAGACATTCGTGCAGGGCGCATCTGCGCTGTTTCGCAGCATTTTACGGACGATCCCGTGCGTGCGCTGCGTGCCGCGCGACAGGCGGCGGAGTTCGGTTTTACGGTGGAGGAGCGGACGCTTGCCTATATGCGTGCGTGCGCGGATGAGCTGCATGGGGAACCGACAGAGCGCCTGATGGGGGAGCTGCGTCGCGCACTTGCGGCCCCGCGCCCCTCTGTATTCTTTCATGTGCTGCGGGAAGCCGATCTCCTTACCGTGACATTTCCTGAGATTGCAGCGCTCGAGGGGCAGACGCAGCCGACGGATTTCCACCCCGAGGGCGATGCGCTTGCGCATACGCTCGCGATGGTCGATGTGGTTGCCGGCGAAACGGAGGATGTCAAGACGCGCTTTGCCGCGCTCGTGCACGATCTCGGCAAGGGGCTGACACCGAAGGAAATGCTGCCGCATCACTATGGGCATGAGCGCACAGGACTCGATGCGCTCGCCGCGTGGAATCGGCGCATGACGCTTCCACACGACTGGCTAAAGGCGGCGTCGTTCGTCATCCGTGAGCATATGCGTGCACCGCGCCTTACGCATCCCGGCAAGATTGCCGACCTCCTGCTCGGCGTTGGCAGTTCGGGTCTCACGATGGAGGCGTTCAACATCATCATCCGTGCCGACCACGGCAGTCTGCCGGACTATCTTGTGCACGGAGCAGAGTATCTCGTGGCAATGCGTGCGGTCACGGGGCGTTCTGCGCCGCCCGAACTTACGGGCGAGAAGATCGGCGCATGGCTGCGCACGGAACGGATCCGTATTCTAAAGCGTATGCGCAGATAATTCAAAGCATCAAAAAATTCTTGTTGGAGCAGTAATCGTCGTGGTATAATACGTTCGAGTGGAGAAAAGGAGGCGTATTCGATGGACAGTATCATCCTGCCTTATCGGGGGAAAACCCCTGCAATTGATCCGACGGCATTCATTGCTCCTACGGCGGCGGTCATCGGCGATGTGACGGTCGGAGCAGGTTCAAGCATTTGGTTTGGTGCCGTTGTGCGCGGCGATTTTCAGCCGATTACAATCGGGCAGAATACGAATATCCAAGAAAATGCGACGATTCACGTCATGCGTGATGTGCCTGTTCACATCGGGGACAATGTGCTCATCGGACATAATGCCGTCGTGCATTGCAGCTGCATTGGGGCGGGGACGCTCATCGGCATGGGCTCGATCGTCATGGGCTACTCCGAGATTGGTGAGAACGTCATCATCGGAGCGGGTACCTTCCTTCCGCAGCACAAGAAGATCCCCTCGAACTCTCTTGTGTTCGGCAACCCCGCTCAGATCGTACGCGCACTGCGCGACGACGAGATCGAGGCGCTTCGGGCGGCAGCAGAGAACTATGCCGGACTCGGGGCGGAGTATAAAGAGATCATTGAGGAGATGAAGTAATGGAACAGACGCTTGTTCTCATCAAGCCGGACGCCGTCGGGGCGCACCACATCGGAGACATTACGAAGGCATATGAGGAGGCTGGACTCCAGATTCGCGCGATGAAGATGATGCAGATGACGGATCGTATCGCACGCATCCACTATGCAGAGCATCTTGAAAAGCCGTTTTATGGCGAACTTGCCGCATTTATGACATCTGCCCCCCTTGTCGCCATAGTGCTTGCGGGCGAGAATGCAATCGCGCGAGTACGCGAGCTCCACGGTGCAACGAATCCGGCGAATGCGGCGGAGGGAACCATCCGCAAACGCTTTGCAAAGAATGGGAGCGAGAATGCGGTGCATGCGTCTGACAGCCCCGAGAGTGCGGCGCGCGAGGTGCACATCTTCTTCAGTGAAACCGAGATTTTCTAAATTTTATGTCAAGTGCCCGGTCGTGTCTTTTGCATGGCTGGGTTCATTTATCCAGACCGGAGGAGGAACATACGATGAGTGTTACAACAAAGACCGGCGACCAGGGACAGACGAGCCTTTTCACGGGCGAGCGTATCGCGAAGGATGACGCACGCGTTGAGGCCTACGGCAAGGTCGACA
>CALALM010000261.1 GCA_937925565.1 uncultured Centipeda sp. | reverse complement strand
GGTGGAATCCGTTCGGAGCAGCCGTTACAAGACCAAGGAGAACCCCGCGTACAAAAAGCCTCATGACATACTCCCCCCATCAATCTGATCTCCCCATATCTCGAGTACATCTGCGCCGAGATAGTTGGCGATCTGCATTGCGACTAACGTCGGCGGCACTTCTGCATCGGTGTCATCTTCGTATCTCTTATACAGATAAAGAGGTATACCGACGGCTTCCATTACCTGCCCCTGCGTGATCTTCTTTTGTGCACGAATTTGCCGCAGCCGATTCCCAATCCGGCGCTGCCGCTCCGCAAGAAAAGGACTGTTCTCTACAAAGGTTCTTCCGCAGTCTTGGCAGCGATACCGTCGGCGATTGTAAACATATCGCTTCGTGGCATTTGGAATCCCCTGTAACGTCTGAAGTCGGTACTGATGCACGTCGGTATGATGCGATCCGCACGAGGGACATTTCACATCATCGACACGGGGGATGTGGAAACGTATCTCATCCTCCGTGCGAATCTCGATGCACTCCTCCGGGAGCGAATCAACATAGCTGACAAACTCAGCAGGTTTTATCATTCTGATCTCACCTCTTTTCGCACAAAAAAATAAATGTTGCAGGACACATAATGTGTCTCCACAACATTTATCATAGAGCCATTATCCTCTACGTACAAGTTCCTCACGCAGCACACGCTTCATCAGTTCCATATCGGGGCGCACGCCCGTCCAGAGGAAAAAAGCCTCCGCACCCTGCGCCACAAGCATTGTCTCCCCGTTGATCGCCTCGTGACCATGTGCTGCCGCCGCGCGCAGAAAACGTGTCTCGGCGGGCGTATAGATGAGATCGTAGAACACGGCAGAGGATTTTATCGCCGCGACATCCACGGGTGGCATCTCCTCCACATGCGGTGTCATGCCGAGCGGTGTCGTCTGTACAATGATATCGGCAGAGCCCAATGCAGACGTGAACGCGGGATCGTCAAATCCATATGCCCGTACATCCCCATTTGCCGCAAAATCCGCCGCGAGTACCGCCCCCTTTGAGACGTTGCGCACACCGATCACAACAGAAGAGACTTTGCTGCGCAGCAGTCCCCAGAGTACTGCGCGCGCAGCTCCACCCGCGCCAATCAGCACGGCACGCCTCCCCGCAAGTGCGATACCGCACTCCGCAAAGCCTGCGAGGAAGCCCGTGACATCCGTATTGTGCCCGACCATGTATCCATCCTGCATAACGACGGTGTTGACGGCACCGATACGCCGCGCG
>CALALM010000260.1 GCA_937925565.1 uncultured Centipeda sp. | reverse complement strand
TCGAATTCAGCCTGGCTGATGTTGGCCAAACGGTGCGTACACTTCCAACGTTTCGGTGGCGATGCGCACGCGGCTGCTTTGGCTTTTCGCGCCCAGCGTCCGCATATTGTGCAGCCGATCCGCCAGTTTAATCATGATGACGCGGATGTCCTTCGCCATCGCGAGGAACATCTTGCGGTAGTTCTCGAGTTTGACGTCCTCCTTGGACATATACTCGATCCGCCCGAGCTTCGTCACACCGTCGATGAGTTCCATGATGTTCTTGCCAAACTCCGCTTCCATCTCCTCGAGCGTCGCACAGGTATCCTCCACGACATCATGCAGGAGCGCGGCACAGATGGTCTCGTCATCGAGATGAAGCCCTGTGAGAATGTATGCGACGTTCAACGGGTGCATGATATAGGCGTCGCCCGAGATGCGCACCTGCCCGCGATGTGCCTTCTCCGCATAGGCATACGCCTTCTTGATCTTTACGAGATCCGCATCCGCCTGATAGGAGTGTACCTTTTCCAAAATCATATCGAGGGTGACAGCCCTCTGCGCATCGTCCGACATCTACACGTCACCCTTTCTTTCCTCGTGCCGACGAAAGGTCGGCGCATCCATGAGTTCGAGCTTTCCTGCCGGCGAGGTGAAGCGCCATCCTCCCTCGGGCAGGGATATGAGCAGTCCGAGTTCACGGAAAATACACAGGGAGGTTTCCATTGTATAGCACGAGATATGCCCGTTTTCACGCGAGAACCGCCGCGTAAGCGCAGCTAGATTGTACGAAATCTGCCCATCTTCCACGCTGATACTCTTGAGAAATGTGTAAACGACTTTGAGCAGGTCGCGATTCGGAAAGACGCGCTCCTGCGCAGCGGGCATGATGGAATCGACCATGCACTGCACGGAGCGTGTGCCCTGCCATTCGTTGATGTTCGGCGTGTAGGCGAGATCGCTCGCCTCCTCGGTCATGGTCTCAGCGAATTCCCCCGCATTCCAGTAGAGCGCGGCGACGCGGCGCTCCCGCGTACCGACCTCCATGCGCAGATGCTTCCCCTCGGCACCAATCGCCGCTGCCGACTGCGGGCGGAGATCACGGACGCCGAACACGGGGCGCGGGTTGCCCATTCCATACGGTTCGAGCAGTGCAAGCTCCTCCACCGCCCTGAGCGTCCAGTCCGTCGGCGCAACCAATCCCTCGATCAAAATTTTTGGTGTGAAGTCCTCAATTTCCAAGTGACTCTTTACATAATTCGCGAATGCCGTACGAAAATCCTCTACACGATCGCGCGCAAGTGTCAAGCCCGCCGCCATCTCGTGACCGCCGAACTGGATGATCGTGTCCCTGCACGCAGCAAGTGCCTCATACAGATGGAGCCCCGCGATGCTGCGGCACGAGCCCTTGTAGACATCGCCCTGCCGTGTGAGGACAATGCTCGGACGGTAGTATTTCTCGACAAGACGGGATGCGACAATGCCGATGACGCCGGAGTTCCAATCCTCCCCCGCGACGACGATCGCGGGCACATCGGGCGTAAAGTCTGCAAGCATTTCCTCCGCTTCGGTAAGGATATCCTGCTCAAGATCACGGCGCTCTGTGTTGAGCGCATTCAGCTCACCCGCGATGCGGTCTGCCTCCCGCACATCCTCGGAGATGAGGAGTTCCACGCCGCGCCGCGCGGTCTCGATGCGCCCCGCCGCATTGAGGCGCGGGGCAAGCTGGAAGCCGACCATGCCCGTATTGATTGCCTTTCCCTCAAGCCCCGCAACACGGATCAGTGCTTCGATGCCCTCACAGGGATGCGCTGACATAGCCGTAAGCCCCAGCTGAACGATCTTGCGGTTCTCCCCAACAAGCGGGACAAGGTCGGCGACCGTCCCGAGTGCGGCAATGTCCATATCATCCTCATAGTGCCGCTGCTCTTCCTCCTGCCACAGCGCCTGCACGAGCTTGAAGGCAACGCCGACACCCGCAAGTTCCTTGAATGGATAGAAACAGTCGGTACGATTCGGATTGATGACGGCATAGGCGGGCGGTAGCACGCTCCCGGGAAGATGATGATCGGTGATGATGATGTCCATCTCCGTATCCATCTCTGCGACAACATCAACAGATGAGATTCCGCAGTCGACGGTAACGAGGAGTCCGCACCCCTCTGCCGCGATCTGCCGGAGCGCCGCTCCGTTGATCCCATAGCCCTCCGTGAAGCGATTCGGGATGTAGTAGGAGACCTTGCCGCCGAGTGCACGGATGTTCTTCATGAGCAGCGTGGTCGAGGTCATCCCATCCACATCGTAATCCCCATAGACGACAATCCGCTCTCCGCCATGAATCGCCTTCAAAATGCGCTGCACAGCCTTCTTCATGTCCATCATGAGAAACGCATCATGAAACGGCTCGTCCTCCGGATGCAGGAAGGCACGTGCCGCCTCTGCCGAGCATATCCCTCTGTTCCAAAGGATCTGTCCGATGATCGGCGCCGTACCAATCTCGCGTGCAAGCGCGGCTCCCTCTGCCGTCTCCTCGTGCACAATCCATTCTTTCAGCATCGTCTCCCCCCTTTTCCACAATAACTAAAGAGAGGCTGATGCACGTTATTTCGTTTCGTGCAACAGCCCTATCTTTATGTCGAATGTACCGATACAATCGCCCCTTCCACCGCCCTGCGGGCCCCTCGCACAGGGGAGGCTTTGGGATTACGGCACTATCCCTCCACCGCTGCCGGCTTCACGGCAGGACGCCGCTCCGTGCGATTGCGCAGCTCGATCCAGAGTTGGCTCGCAATGAAGATGGAGGAGTAGCAGCCGCTCGCAAAGCCGACGAGGAGTGCGAACGCGAAGTCCTTCGTCGTCTCACCGCCGAACCAGTACAGTGCAAATGTCGTAAACAGAACCGTAAACACCGTATACAGCGATCGCGTCAACGTCTGATAGATGGAACGGTTGACGAGCTCGTTCACATCGCCACCGCGGCGGAAATGCAGTTTCAGATTCTCGCGGATGCGGTCAAAGATAACGATGGTATCGTTGATCGAGTAACCAACGATCGTTAAGAGCGCCGCGATAAAGGACGAATCAATCTGCCGCTGTGTGAACGAAAACACTGCAAGCACAATGATGATGTCATGGATCAGTGCGAGCACCGCCGATACGCCGAAGCGCCATTCAAAGCGATAGGCGACGTAGAGGATGATAAGCGCCCACGAGATCACAAGCGCGAGCACCGCGTTCGTAATCAACTCGCCGCCGATTGTCGCGCCGACCTTCTCCTCGCGCAGCACCGTATAGGTTCCGACATCCTTCGTGAGTGATGCCATGACCTCCTTGCGCTGATTCTCCTCAAGATCAACCGTACGGATCATGACGTTCTCGGAGGACTCGATGCCAGACTCCGCGCCCGCGAGCTGGATCGTACTGCCGTCCAGTCCGTACTGCGCAAGACTGGAACGCACATCGGTGAGTGTCACCGGCTGCTCGAAACGCAGATCGATGATCGTGCCGCCCGTGAAGTCAATGCCGAAATTGAAGCCACGCACCCCCATGCAGATAAAGCCCGGAATAATGAGAATCAGAGAGATGAGAAACCAAATTTTACGATGTCCTGCAATATCGAACTTAGGCATTCTTCTCATCTCCTTTCTTTTTGACACCGAGCATAAAGCCGTTCGCGCCGTAGAGTGAGGGGTTCTCGGACAGCTTCGAGTTGATCATGAGCTTCAGCAGGTACTGCGTCAGCGTGATCGCCGTAAACATCGAGAGGATCGTTCCGACCCCGAGCGTGATCGCAAACCCGCGGATTGTACCCGTCCCGAGGAAGAAGAGCACGCCCGCCGCGATGAGCGTCGTCACATTCGAGTCAAAGATTGTCGTAAACGCACGCTTGAATCCGGCATCCATCGCAAGGCGCAGGGACTTCCGGTTGACTTGGTACTCCTCCTTGAAATGCTCGAAGATGAGCACGTTCGCATCGACCGCCATACCGATCGAGAGGATAATGCCCGCGACGCCCGGGAGTGTCAGTGTCGCATCCATCAGATAGAGAATGCCGAGCAGCATAACGGTGTACGCCATCAGTGCTACGTCTGCGATAAAACCCGAGAGATGGTAGAAAAAGATCATGAACAGAACGACTGCCCCGAGTCCGACCACAAAGGCGAACTGCGACTTATCCTTCGAGTCCTGTCCGAGCGTCGGTCCGACCGTACGCGTCTCGATGATCTCCACCTTTACAGGGAGTGCACCGCTGCGCAGGACAACCGCGAGGTTCTGTGCCTCCTCAAGCGTCTTCTGCCCAGTGATCTCCGCACGCCCGCCAAGAATCGGCTCGCGCACATTTGGCGCGGTCAGCACTTCTCCATCAAGGAGGATCGCAATCGTACGCCCGACGTTCTTCATCGTGAGGTCGGCAAATTTCTGTGCTCCCTCGTCCGAGAACTCGAGGTTGACGACGTTCTGCCCCGTCTGCGGATTCGTGGACGCCTGCGCATCCTTCAGATCCGTGCCAGTCAGCACCGTATTCCCCTCTTCATCGCGGAACTCGA
This sequence comes from uncultured Centipeda sp., assembly GCA_937925565.1. Taxonomy (GTDB): domain Bacteria; phylum Bacillota; class Negativicutes; order Selenomonadales; family Selenomonadaceae; genus Centipeda. The sequence continues at coordinate 8,526 of CALALM010000260.1, read as the reverse complement.
GCATCGCCGTCTTGCCGATCGTCCGGATCGCCGCATCGGGATCCTTGATGCCCGGCAATTCGATGATGACACGCCGCTCGCCCTCACGCTGAATGATCGGCTCGGTCAGTCCAAGCGAGTTGACGCGCTTCTCCATGATGGCGACCACGCGGTTCATGGCATCGTCGTTGACCTGTGCCTGCGCCGTGTCGACCGCCTCCAGAACGACGTGCGTTCCGCCCTGCAGGTCAAGTCCCTGCCGAATCGAACTCGCGAGCGGCTGCACTAGGAAAAAAAATGCACAGATGATGATGGCAACCGAAATCACGAGCTTTAACAGACTATGTTGTCTCAACAGACCTCACACCTCTTCCTCAAGGTTTTTCATTCTTTGCAGGAGATCGTGCGCCGCTCGGTCAAAATGATATCGACGCGGGCATCCTGCACGCCCATAGGAACATCGGGAGCGATTTGAAAATCAAAGGCAAGCACGAGCCGAAGAGCACGCTCCGCCTGCGGCAGAAAGCGGTCATAATAGCCGCCGCCGAGTCCGAGCCGCCCCCCATCTGCGGCGAATGCCGCGCCCGGAACGATAACGACATCGATCTCATCCGCCGGGATATGCACAGAGCGCACAGGGTCCGGCGTCAAAATGCCGAACGCCCCCTCCGTCAGCGCGTCCATAGCGGGCAATTCCCACGCCTCCATCAATCCCTTGCCCACAATGCGCGGGAGGGCAATGCGCCGTCCCTCGGACAGCAGACGTTCCGTCAGCGGAGCAAGGTCGATCTCCTCCGCCGTCGGCGCATAGAGCATTATCGTTCGTGCATTTTGCAGTGCCGGCACTGTCATCGCACGCGCGCATATGATCTGACTCGCGCGTCGGCGTTCCTCCGCTGAAAATGCACGGCGGCGGGCAAGCATTTCCCGCCGCAGCATATTCTTTTGTTCAGTTAAGAACTCATCCATCATGCCGCTCGATCACTCCGGCGTGTTCACCGCACTGATCGCCGAGCGCTCGAACACGATGCTGACGCCGTCCGCCACGCACAGTGTCACAGTCTGGTCATTCAGCGCCGTGATCTTACCATGCATACCGCCGAGCGTAATGATCTCGTCACCGACCTTGAGCGCACCGAGCATTGCCTCACGCTTCTTCTGCGCCTGCTTCTGCGGACGGTAGAGGAGGAAGTAGAAGAAGAGCACCAATATGATAATGGGTCCCCACGAACTCAACTGTGCCATCATTTCTGCATCCATAAATACAACTCCTTTATTCGATAAAGCTATTTTTTATGATAGTGATTCATAAAATCCTGATAAAATACGGGGAACGTACCCGCGATGATCGCCGCGCGCATACGGCGCATGAACTCCTGCAGGAAGTAGAGATTGTGCAGGGTCAGGAGGCGCAGACCGAAGATCTCCTCCGCGCGCACGAGATGTCGGATGTATGCACGCGTGTATCCATTCCGACACGCATAGCAGCCGCATCCCTCCTCGAGCACCGTATGATCGTGCGTATAAACGGCGTTCTTCATGACAAGGCGTCCCGTCCACGTCATCGCCATACCGTTGCGCGCGACACGCGTTGGGAATACGCAGTCGAACATGTCAATCCCGTGCCGCACGCCCGTGAGCAGATAGTCCGGTGTACCGACGCCCATAAGATAGCGCGGCTTATTCTCCGGGAGTAGTTCCACCGTGTACGAGAGGATTTCCTCCATCAGCTCATGCGGCTCACCGACGCTGAGACCGCCGATTGCATAGCCCGGCAGATCGAGCGCCGTTACCTCGGCGGCGTGCCACGCACGCAGGTCGCGGTACATACCGCCCTGCACGATGCCGAAGAGCCCCTGCCCCGTCGCATTCGCCATTGTAGCGCGGCAGCGCACGAGCCAGCGCTGCGTGCGCTCCGTCGACGCCTTTGCATAGCCGTGATCGGCGGGATACGGGATGCACTCGTCGAACGCCATGACGATATCCGACCCCAGTGCCTTCTGCACCTCCATCGACACCTCTGGTGAGAGAAACTTTTTCGAGCCGTCGATGTGCGAGCAGAACGTCGCGCCCTCCTCCGTGATCTTTCGGAGATCGCCGAGGCTGAACACCTGAAAACCGCCGCTGTCCGTGAGGATGGCACCGTCCCAGTGCATGAACTTGTGCAGACCTCCCGCCTCGCGCACAAGTTCCATGCCAGGTCGGAGGAAGAGATGATAGGTATTGCTGAGGATGATCCCCGCACCAAGATCGTGCAGCTCGTCGGGCGAGACACCCTTGACGGTCGCCTGTGTACCCACGGGCATGAAGATGGGTGTCGGAAAACTGCCGTGCGGTGTGTGAATCACGCCCGCGCGCGCACCCGTCGTCTCATCCTTCCGAATCAGTTCATAGGTAATCGCCGGCAATCATACACCCCCCATCTTAAAACAAGCTATACTATATCACAAAAGCAAGAGATTTTCAAAACAGGAATTATCCTGGCTCTTTGTCAATAGTTGTGGAGAAAAATAATGGCGATTTTTAGGATTTTTTTGTACGACGACTTTGACGCTCTTCGCTGTTGAGAATATACATGATACGCCGACGGAAGTTTGCAAAGCTACGGAATCCGTAGCATACACGTTTCAAGGTCTTAATTGTTGTGTTGCAGCCCTCGGTGAATCCATTGTTATAGCCGGTACGGATCCCGTTCCAGATTTCCTCTTTCCACTGCTCGGTCGTCTTTAGAACTCTGATGAATGGCGCAATATTGGCGGCAAGAACGTGCTCCCTAAAATTCCGCAGCCGTTCCTTAAACGTCTTCCGATCGCAGCTGTCAAAGAGGCGATAGTATTCTTCTTTCAACGCATGGGCGAGGATCAGTTTTTCGGAGAGGCTGAACATCTGCGAGAGTTTTGCGCGTTCTCCTGAGCTGAGTTTATGTTGTCGTCGAAGCAGAACGCGGCGCGAGTTTTTGAACCATTTCCTATTATGTTTATCAAGTCCCGTCTGGACTTCTTTTCGGATGCTGTCCAGTGCATCGTTGGCAAGTCGTACCGCGTGAAATTTATCGGCTACGATTTCTGCATTGGGAAGAAAATCTTCAACGAGCCGACGAAAGAGCGGCGATAAATCAATACTGACCAACGCAACTCTTTCACGATCCGCAAGTGGATAGCCTTGGATTCTATCATAGAGTGTTGCAACGCTGCGATCATCAATGATGTCACAGCACTTACGCTTCTCTAAATCGTTGACCACGACCTGAAATTTTGCACCGGCATTTCCTCGAAACTCATCGATTGAAATAACGGTGCTTAATGTTTTTGGGCTTGCTGCCTCTTTTTCTTCGACGCAGTTCATCGCTCGCTCAAAATAACGCATAACAGTGTTCGTAGAGATTCCATGTCTGCGTGCAATAAGTGCGGACGGAACAAGTTCGCTGTGCTCCTTGATAATGTTGTCGATTTCACTGCGAGGAATGCGCTGAAAACGTTCGATGAACGAGTTTTCCTCGAAAAAGGCTTTCCCGCACTTCTGACAACGGTAGCGGCGTTTCCGATAGATATAGACCGTATCGGTTGGAAGCCCGCATAAATTTTGCGAGCGATAGGAGTGAACATAGGTGTGCTGCGACCCGCAATCAGGGCAGACATGATGCTTACGCGGCAAATGAAATTGAACGCAGCTCTCGGTCGTTATTTCCTTGCAGTCCTCCGGTAGTTTTAATAAAAAAATGTTAAAATCCTCGTACATGGAGAAAGCCCCTTTCTGATTGTTTTCGCCAACACACAGTATAGCGGAATTTCTCCATGAAAAAAAGGATGGATGCCAGCGTTTGCGGTCATCCATCTTTTTTGATGAGCAGTATCGATCAAAATGGGATTTCGTCATCATCGACTGCCGGGAACGGTGCTTCGGAAAACGATTCATCCGAAACTGTTTCCGGTATCTCCTCGTTTGTTTTACCATCTCTCTTTTGCGGTGTCAGGAACTCGATCTCCGTGGCGACAACTTTCGTCTGATACGAAGTATTCCCCTGTTCATCTTGACGGCGATCTGTATCAAGACGACCGATCACATTGATTCGATCGCCACGTATCAAATGGTCGACACAGGCGTCGGCGAGCTTATTCCAAATTTCAATTTGGAAATAATTGACGGGATACTTCCCCTCCTCGTTTCTTTGAAAACCTTTCCGGACGGCAAGCGGAAAATGAATAACATGCTTCCCTGTCTTGGTGTAGTGTTCGCGAATGTCCGCAGCGAGGCGTCCACTCAAAGCTACAATGTTCATCAGAATTTCCTCGCTTTCATTGTTGGACGTTTGGGGGCTGCATCCGGTTTTCCATTTTTATCCGGCAGCGTCGCTTTACATTCCGGATAACCGGAGCAAGCCCAGAAGAACCCTTTCGTTCCTTTTCTACGCACCATCGCCTTGCTGCATTGCGGACACTTCACAATATTTTTCGGCGGGGTAATCGTTGAGGTTTTCGCGTTTTCAAGAAGTTCCCGCACATAGACTTCCTGCTGCGCAGAAAAATCTTCGACAGACATGCTTCCGCTGCTGATCGCATCCAGATCATTCTCCCATCGCGCAGTAATGTCCGGAAAGATAATTTTGTCCGGTAGAATTTTGCACAGCGAGATGCCTAGTTCATTCGGCACGAAGTTGTTTTTCTCGAGCCGAACATAGCCGCGCTTCCGGATGACTTCAATCACTTCGGCGCGTGTTGCTTCCGTTCCAATCCCGGAACACTCTTTGAGCGTTTCTTTGAGTTCCTTGTCCTTGACGTACTTATGGATTTCCTTCATCGCTTTGAGAAGTGTCGCTGGCGTGAACCTGGGCGGCGGTTTCGTGACGCCCTCCTGCACATTCCCATCGACGAAATGCACGGGATCGCCCTCATGGACAGCTGGGAGATTCTGCGCTTCATCGGCATCTGCCTCTGCGCTCTCGTCCCGATCCTTTTGATAGAGCGCCTTCCACCCATCCTGCAAAATCACTTTTCCGCTTGCCGTAAAGATTTCCTCTCCAACGGAAACTTCGATTTTCGTAGAGAGAAATTCCTGCGGCGAATAGAACTGTGCGATATAGGCACGCGCGACAAGATCATAAAGATTCTTCTCCATCTCTGTGAGCTCGACATAGTTCGGACAAACCGTCGTTGGGATGATCGCATGATGCGCAGAAATCTTTTTGTCATTCCATGCGCGGCTCTTGATTCTACGATCCGCTTTTTCAGCAAACGCGGAAAACGGCGCAGAGAGTGCGGCAAGATTTTCTAAGATCGTATCTTTATCGGCAAGCTGATTCTCCGGCAAATAGTCGCAGTCGGATCGTGGATAGCTTGTGTACTTCTTTTCGTAGAGGGACTGCTGCGCATCAAGAACATCCTGCGGTGAATATCCAAACACTTTGCCGGCATCGATTTGCAGCGCAGAGAGTGAATACGGAAGCCGCTGTGCAGCTGTCCCTTTCTTCTGCTCTACACTGGAAATTTTCGCAGGAGAATTTTTTACTTCTATTATAATGCGCTCTGCAACATTCTTTTCGATGATGCGCCCTTCCCCATCGACCCCATCAAGTTCGCGCGGCTTCCATTTTGTGAGAAAGCTGCCGTTTTCATGCTGCCAAAGAATGCGCGGCGTGAAGAACGTCACCGGGCGAAATTGCCGGATTTCAATTTCACGCCGGATGACAAGCCCCATCGTCGGTGTCTGCACGCGTCCGACACTGACCGTATTCGGATACCCTGCCTCACGCGCACGAATCGTATAGATGCGCGAAAGGTTCATTCCGATGAGCCAGTCGGCGCGACTGCGTGCAAGAGCGGAATTGCGCAGACCGACAAACTCGTCATTGTTGCGCAAATTCCGCAGCGCATCCGCGACGGATTTTTCATCCAGCGCATTGAGGAGAATCCGCCGAATGGGTTTTGTGTGCAAAACACCGAGCTCATTAAGCACCTCATCGACGAGCAGCTGTCCCTCGCGATCCGGATCGCCGGCGTTGATGATCTCATCCGCATCCTTCACAAGTGCACGGATAATTTTGTACTGCTTCGCGGCACTCTGCTTTACCTTCATCTTCCATGCAGATGGAAGAATCGGCAAATCCTCGATGCGCCATGCTCTATACTTTTCATCATACTCTTCTGGGCTGCACTGCTCCAAAATGTGACCGAAGCACCACGTCACGACATCGCCGCCGGCATAGATGCAGCCATCCCCCGGCGTGCACTTGCCAAGTCCCTGCGCAATCGCACGACCGAGGCTGGGCTTCTCTGCAACAAAAACCCGTCTCACACCATCGCCCCCTCATGCGATTCGGGCGACGTGTTCATCTCCGTCGAATGCGTTTCCTGCGATGCGTCCTCACTTGCTTTTTTCGCGCGCGCGATTTCTTCCAGACGTTCCAGTTCCTGCGGCGTATCAAATCCCATCGCAACAACTCTCTCGCCGATGACCGCGCTCCGCATCCGCTCGATGTCGCTAATCATCTTCTTGCAGGTACGAATTTTTTCGCGCGTGCTTGCGAGACTGTTCTCCGCTTTCGCGAGAACTTCCTTCTGCTTCACGAGCTGTGCATCGATTTTCTCGAGCATCTCCCTCGTCCCATCCTTCACATTTTCTTCCGGCATGAAAATCGCCTCCTGTAAAAGTTTTGCCTTTGCGGCAAAAAAGATATTTCACTTCTCTTCATATCTTAGCATAGTACTCACGATAGATACAACATATTGTGCCATGTGACAAATCTGTCACTTGATATAGTGGTATCGCAATAGTATAATCAGGGTGTCTTGAGAGGTTTCGAGGTGCACTTAGGAGTTTCTCACGGGTGAGAAACTCGGTGCAGGAACGGCAAAAAACGCAGAATCATAAAAATGTGATTCTCACAAGAATTTAATGATTCTGTTCTGCCAGTCGCCTACGCTCCTTGAACCTTCGGTTTTGCAAAAATAACGAGAATCCGTAACCTATATTCGCAGAATAACGAGAGGAGATGAGATCATGGCGTGCTATCACTTCCGTTTGAAGTCGGACAAGAAGCCGAATGGTATGCGTGTCTCATCGGCAGAACACATCTCGTATGTGAACCGCGAAGGAAAATATCAGGATGCAGACAGCAGATTTATCCTGCAAACAGGAAGTTATAAAAATACGATTTACGGCACGCATCCAATTCTGTCGCTGCCGAAAAAACCGATGCTGCTCTATAGCAGTCCCTTCGGAAATATCAAGCTCGACGCACACGGTATTCACGTCAGTCACGGGGCATCCATCGAGACACAGGCAATCGCACTCAGGACAGCGCAGAAAATTTTCGGCGATGAACTCGGCGTTCATGGAGATGAGGGCTTCACGCGCAATCTCCTGGTCGCCGAAAGAGACCTTCAGCTGGGTGCGCATTTTTCGGATGCGGACTTGGAGCGTGCCAACGAAAAAATGCAGAAGGAGCGTGAAGAGATTGAATGGCAGCGAGGACTCGCTCAAGGATCTGCTATCAGTGCTCGACGATACACCGGAGCAGACAGTGATGGAGACAGATTCGGACGGGGCGGTCTTGCCCGTATACGAGGAGACTGGAAATACAGTGCCGACGGATTCGACATCGGCGTATTCCAGTCCGACGCTCCTCAATCTACCACCGAAACTCTTGCCCAAAAAGGACTTCACCTGCATGTTCTGCCCGGCGGCAATGTGGCTCGTCAAAGGAGACACCGTCACCTGCTTTTGTCGGATGATGAGAAAAGAGATATTTACCTCGGCGGAGGAAGACGAGAGTCTAATCTTGCTCTGCGATGGTCCCTTTCTCGTGGACGCCGAAGCGAAATAGAGAAAGCGTCCGATTCCATTCTTGGCGTCTTGCAGAAAAACATCGACGGCGATTTTGCATTTGCACATTTACAGTACATCAATCGCGAAGCGGCATTTACAAATCGCGGCGGCTGCGTCGCGACTGGTCATCACCTTCCGCAGTGGGCAAAGGATTCTCCGCTGCGTTTTTTCCATGCAGCGGATCGATTCGAGCGCGCAAACGGGGAGCGTTACAAGGAGATCGTCTTTTCTCTTCCGCAGGAACTCACCACGGAACAAAACAGAGAGATCATCGACCGCTTCCTCGAAAAGCATCTGAAGGGGCACTATTACGCATGGGCGATTCACGAAAAGATCGGAGCAATGTCCGGCGGTGAGCGTCATCCGCATGTGCACATCATGTTCTCAACGCGGGAACTGGATGCCATCGAGCGGACAAAAGAGCGCACGCCCGAAACTTTTTTCAAGCGTGCCAATACGAACACGCCGGAACGCGGCGGATGTCCGAAAGCGGAAAAGTGGGTCGGCAAAGATCGACGGGAGTATCTTCTCACCATGCGCGAAGATTATGCACGCATTCAAAATGATGTGCTCGAAAAATATGATATTCCGGTGCGCGTCAGTCATCTCTGTCTTGAAGCCCAAAAGATGCAAGCGGAGATGCGCGGCGACTGGGTACTCGCTGAGATTCTTGACCGTCTGCCCGAGGATCACACATCGCCGACCTCCATTGTGCGTGACGAT
>CALALM010000259.1 GCA_937925565.1 uncultured Centipeda sp. | reverse complement strand
GATCAGGCGTATGTATTGGAAGAACTGCTTGCACTCTGCAAGGATGTACATCCAAACGCCCTCATCATTGCGGGGGATGTCTATGACCGCGCCATCCCGCCGCCGGAGGCAGTGAATCTCTTTAACGAAATATTGACACGGATTGCAGAGCTGGGCATTCGGGTGCTCTACATTGCCGGCAATCATGACAGTGCTGTGCGTCTTAATTTTGGCGCACAGCTTCTTCGTGCGTCCGGCATCTATCCGGCGGGGATTGTGCGCGCCGCAGAGCCGCCTGTCGTGCTGTCGGATGAATACGGCGATGTGTATTTCTCGCTCATCCCCTATGGGGATCCTCCGCATGTACGTGAGGCATTTGCGCTCGATGAAAACCTGTCCTTCGACAGAGCGCTTGCCGTGCAGATTGCGGCAGCTCGTGCACAAATTCCGCTCTCCGCGCGCAGTGTGGCAGTGGCGCATGCCTTTGTCATCGGCGGACAGACCTCGGAGTCGGAACATGCGCTCTCCGTCGGTGGCAGCGATCAGGTAAGTGCGGAGAACTTTGCCGCATATTCCTATACAGCACTTGGACATCTGCACGCTCCTCAGCGCGCAGGAGCGGAGCACATCCGTTACTCCGGCTCTCTGTTGAAATATTCCTTCGATGAGGCACGTCAGAAAAAAGGAGTCGAACTTATCGAACTTGATGCTGTGGGAGCAGCTTCTCATACGTTCTATCCGCTGACACCGCGCCATGATGTACGCATTGTCAGCGGGATGATGGACGAACTGATGCACAAAGACTTTGACCTTCTCCCACACGACGACTATATCTGCGTGGAGCTACTCGATATGGACGCCGTGCTTGCCGCACATGAGAAGCTGCGCAAGATCTATCCGAATCTCTTTACCATTACACGGCCTAACATCAACGTGAACCGGCTTTCCTCCACGGAGCGCAGCTATGAGCGTGGAAAGTCCGATCTTCATCTCTTCTCCGAGTTCTATGCTGACGTAACCGCATCGGAAATGACGGAAGCGGAGCGCAGGGAACTCATCCGTGTGATCGACGCGATGGAACAGGGGGAACGTGCAGAATGAGACCGCTGAAACTTCGCCTGCAGTCATTCGGTTCCTATGTCGAGGAGCAGGTGCTCGACTTCGAAGGTGCCGTCGTGGATGCTCCCTTTGTGCTGATTCACGGGGCGACGGGGGCAGGAAAGACAACAATTTTAGATGCAATTGTATTTGCATTGTACGGCGAATCGAGCGGCAACATTCGTAAGGATGCGACACTGCGCTCCTCCACGGCTCCTCCGGAGCGGACAACGGAGGTGGAGTATGTCTTTGCACTCGGTCATCGCCGCTATCGCGTCCTGCGTTCACCTACCTACGAACGTATGTCACGCGGTAAGATGAGGCCGCGTTCAGCGACAGGTCAGCTCTATCAACTTCCGGATGTAGGGGAGAGTGGGGATGAGATTTTGCTCGCTTCCAATGTGACTGAGGTGTCGAAGCGCATCGGTCAGCTCATTGGATTTGACGCCGATCAATTCCGTCAGGTTGTACTTCTTCCGCAGGGACAGTTTCAGCGGTTTCTGCTTGCCGAGGTCAAGGATCGCAGCGCGATTATGCAGCGCATCTTTCGCACGGAACGATATCAGCGTCTCGAGGAGGCTCTGCTTCAGGAGTCCATCCAGCTCGAGCGTACGGCAAACGAGGAACGCGCACAGATTGACCGAATGTTGCATGCGGAGAATCTGAGCACAAGCGATGAACTGCGCGTACGTATTGCCGAACTGACGGCGAAAATTGACAGCCATGCCGCGGAACTCAAAGCTCTCGAGCACAGCCAAAGAGAGGCGCGCAGTGCGCGCGAGGCGGGGACAGCGGCAGAACAGAAGCTGCGCGAGTTCACTGCGGCAAAGCAGCGTCTGGCAGAAAAAGAGGCGCAGGCAGAGTCTGTGCAGGATTTTCGTATGCGACTGGAACGTGCACAGCGCGCTCAACCCGTCCTCTACAAGGAGAACGCCGCCACACAGGCAGCAGCTCTGGAAAAACATCGGGCAGACGAACAAAAGGAAGCGGATGCCCGTTTTTCTGCTGCAAAAACGGCGTTCCAAGCAGCACAGGAGATACTGAAGTCGGCAGAGCAGCGAGAGCCGGAGCGCGCGAAGAAAGTGGAACAAATCAAGATTTTTTCGGATTATGCAGAGCGCGCAAAACAACTCCATGATTGTCAAAACATCATAGAGGAGCTTCGTGCATCCAATACCCGCACCGAGGAGAGCACGAAAAAAAATGCACACAGTATTGAAACCCTGCGTGCGGAACAAGTCGAGAATGAGGAGCGTATAGCCCTTCTTGAAAAAATATTGGCGACACGCGAGGCTTTTCAGCACGAGCAGAATCTCCTGAAGCGGTGTCAGAGCACCGCCGCCCGCATTACCGAATGGAATGTGCAGGCAACGGAACTGGGCAGAAAGGAAGAGGCGGCACAGCAGACATGGCAGACTGCTACGGAAATATTGACCGCTGCGAAGTCGAAGCTGCGCCAGATGCAGATGCTCTATGATCTCGGCAGTGCTGCGCGCCTTGCTGAAATGCTTGCAGACGGCACGCCATGCCCCGTCTGCGGAGCACTTTCACACCCGACGCCCGCCATCCACACGGAGGATATTCCATCCGAGCAGACGGTGGAGGAGTGTGCAAAAGCCGTGGATTCTGCCGAACAGTCTGCGCAGGAATCTGCCCGCAGTCTGGAAGAAACCAAAGCGCGACATGCGCAGGCGATACAGAGCCGCGCCCATGAGCAGGAACTGCTGGACGAGTATCTTTCTTCGGCTACACTGGAAAGCCTTTCGCAGCGCGTTGAACAGCGTGAGGAGGAACTCAAGAGTGCAGCACGGGAGCGTCAGGAACGCGCCGCACGGCGCAGCCAACAGAAGGCTCGCCTTGAAAAGATGCTGACCGATCAGCAGGTACAGGAAGCCGAGGCGCAGAAAAATCGTGATCTCCTTCATAAATACGAGGGGGAGAAGGCTGTGCTCGAGGCGCAGCTGCCCGAGGAATACCGTGACCGTGCACTTCTCGACGCGCATATTTCCCACCTGAAAGAGGACGTGGAGCGGGAAAAGAAGGCATATGCTGACGCTCTCCAAAAGGCAAATGAAACAGCCGCCGAACATGCGCGTGCAGAGAGTGCACAGGCGGCGGCACGACGTTCTGCAGAGGAAGCATCACAGAGCGCACAGACGGCACAGACGGAGTATGTGCACGCGCGCGAATCCTCCGGCTTCACCTCCGAGGCGGAGTATCATGCGGCGATTGAGGGAAAATGGTCAGACAACAAACATCTGGAAAAGGTGCGTGAACGGAT
>CALALM010000258.1 GCA_937925565.1 uncultured Centipeda sp. | reverse complement strand
GGAACAACTCCCACAGGCCTTTGAAGAGGCGGTTGCTGTCGTACGTCAGCAGGCGTCTGCTTAAGGGAACCTATTGACTATGGCTGTCACATTGTTGACAGCCATATTTTTTAGAGGGGTACATATGGAAGTTGATATAACAAAGCTTCTAAAAAAGAGAATATATCTATTTACCATCTTCTTTTTGGTTATTGTGTTTTGTGTCTCCTTTATCCTACTTCATCGGATGGGGCGATTGAATGAACTTACTGTATCGAATGCACGGTTCGTCCATGAACAAAGTCAATTACAGGCAGCCAATCCGCTGATTGTCCAAGAAATACATACGGCGGAGGGAGAACATGTAACGCCGGGAATGCTTCTCGTCACAATACAGAATGTATTTTCAGAGGAAGGGTTCACTCATTTACAAAGAAATGTAGAACTTGCACAAAAGAACGTCGAGCAAATTCGATATGGGAGTGCACATCTGCCGCAAAATATACCGGAACAGCAGGAACGTTTGGATGCTGCGCGATCACGTATGGAGCGTATGAATGAGTTATATGTACTGGGGGCAATCAGTGCGATGAAAAAGAATGAGGCGATTGCGGCATATGAACAAGAAAAAAATGCACTGACGGCAGACAGCAGCCAGAATGTTGGACAGGATCCGGAAGCAATTCAGGCGGCAGAAGATCAGCTGAAAAAAGCGGAGGAAGCACTGGCAAAAGCACGTGGCAATACAAGCAGCATAGGGATGTTTGCATCCAGAGAAGGTACGGTATCGCAGATCTTCGTAAACCAGGGCGACCGTATCGAGAACGGCAATCCGATCCTATCACTGGATATTGTGGAGAATTGTTGGATTGAAGCAGATATTCCTGTGGAGGATATGAATAGGATTTATCTTGGGCAAATTGTCCAATATGAATTGGATGGTCATTCTGCCGAGGGAACGGTTGAGGAGATTGCAGAAATGGAAACAGAGAATGAAGATACAAGAAGTGTACGTATATCTGTGCCACCTGATCGAATTGCAGGGAATGAGGAAAACATCGTACTGCATTTTCTCCCGTAATCAATGTGTGATGCATACCTAAACTTTTCGTACATGGCATTCTGTGCTATACTGGGAACGAATCAGCAAGATGAACCGCAGTGTTCATGAGAGGGATCTGCATATGGTAAATGAGAAATTGAGAGACGATCTGACCGATCAACTGTGTCGCGCAATCCTTTCATTGGATACCATGGAGGAGTGCTATCAATTCTTTGAAGATGTCTGTACGATCGGGGAACTTCGTGCGATGGCACAGCGGCTGGATGTTGCCCGTATGCTACATGAAGGAAGCACCTATGACGATATCGTTACGCATACCGGTGCCAGTACTGCGACCATCAGCCGCGTCAAACGCTGTCTGAACTATGGGGCAGATGGATACACACTTGTACTTGAAAAGGGCATTGTTGCACATCCGGTCGATAAGGAGAATCACAGATGAATTCTGAAAAGCTCATTTTGGAAACGCCGTATGGAACACGGGATCTCCTGCCCGGAGATGCGGCAGAAATGCGCCATATGGAAAATACGTTGTCCGACTTATTTCGCTCATGGGGTTATGATGAGGTCATCACGCCGACCATCGAACATTTGGAAACGCTTGCTCCACGCATATTGGAAGAGAACTCTCTCTTCATGCTGCTGGGGAATAAGAACAAACTGCTTGCGCTTCGCAATGAAATGACGACACCCATCGCAAGGCTTGTCAGCACTCGGCTGAAGGATGCCCCTGTTCCTCTGAAACTGTCCTATATTTGCAATGTATTTCGTATGGAGCAAACTCAGATGGGGCGTCAGTGCGAGTTTCATCAGGCGGGTGTCGAACTGATGGGGAGCGAAACCCCTGCTTCCGATGCTGAGATTATTTCACTTGCGATCGAATCTGTCCTGCGGTGCGGTATCAAGGATTTTCAGATACACTTGGGGCAGGTTGCCTTTCTGGACGCAATGCTGGCGTATTATGCGATTGAGGAGGCATTGTGCAGAGCACTCAAATCCGCCATTGAGCGGCACGATATCGTTCTCATGGATCAGATGATTGACACATTGCCTCTTTCGATCGAGGATCAGGAGAATTTAAAGAAACTCCCGCTCTTAAATGGCAGAGAAGATCTTTTGAAACGCCTCTATGATTTCCCCCTCAACTCGCAAGGTCGCTCTGCTGTTGATAATCTAGCTGAGATTTATGCGCTGATCAAATCCTACGGATATGGCGATTATGTTCGTTTCGATCTTGGAATCATCCGCGATTTTAACTATTATACGGGAATGGTCTTCGAAGGCTATTCCATTGGTCTGGGCTTTCCTCTGTGCGGCGGCGGGCGCTATGATCGCCTTTTGACCGACTATGGACATCCCCAGCCAGCGACGGGCTTTGCGCTCGGTATGGAGAGAATCCTCTTGGCACTGAACCGTCAAGGGATTCAGATTCCACCTGTGGTGAAGGATGTGTATATCGGATATGCGGATGGCTTCATCAAGAATGGAATAAAGCGGGCGATGGAATTGCGCAGGGAGGGTAAATCAGCAGAGCTCGGGATGCAGGGGCAATCCCATGAAGAAGCCGAACTTTCCTGTAAGAGGCGCGGATATAGCCGTCTTGAGTATTTCGGATGAAACAACGCATACACCAGTTTATACGAGCACTGTGCGGGCGGATGGGTCAAGAAGGACATCTGTTTGTGAGGTCTTATCTGAGCCTTGCCGAGAGGGATTTGTTCTATGCTATGCATGCGGCAGATCAATATCATGCCTTTCGTGTTGCACTTACGGCAAAGGACCTTTATGCAAAGCGAGGATGCATGGAGTTGGATACATATATCCTGCTCATTCGCTGTGCGTTGCTCCATGATATCGGTCGCGTAAAGGGCGCGGCGGATATTTGGGGGAAGGTATTTGCCGTTCTTGCTGATCGTTTCGCGCCGTCCGTAATACCATATTTCATTCGTCGCAAAGATACATATGGTATCTGTGGAAGAATCGGCATGGCATTCTACATTTATGTGAGCCATCCGTATATTGGAGCAGATCGGCTACGTGCAATAGGAGATGTGGCAGAGGCGGACATTATTCAATACCATCAAAAAAAACCAGCACCAGAGGATTCTCTGGTGCTGTCCATATTAAAGCAGGCAGATGCACAAAACTGAGGCTGGTCAATATCCGCGCTGCTTATCGACGACGTTGAGCATTCCGATGCGCTGTGGGAAGATCTGCAAGTTGTTTCGAAAAATCTTGAGTGATCGATCCAAATACATTGGTGAGATCGCAGAGTGATGTGGGGTAATGAATAGATTCGGCACGTTCCACAGAGGAGAGTCTTCGGGGAGCGGCTCTGTGGTAAAGACATCCAACGAAGCGCCTCGAATACGATTTGTCACAAGAGCTTCAACGAGATCGGCTTCTTCGACCACATCACCTCTGGATACATTGATGAAAAAAGAATTTTCTTTCATCATATTAAAAGTATCGGCGTTAAATATTTTCTTTGTTTGGGGCGTCAGTGGGAGGGTAACGATCACATAGTCAGCACAGGACAGCGCATCCGAGAGATGGTCTATGGTGAATAACTGATCTACAAAAGGCTCGGTCGATTTCTTTTGCTTTACAGCGACAATCCGCATCCCCATATTTTTGAGATGCTTTGCAATCTCTCTGCCAATGCTGCCCAAACCGATGACAGCAGCCGTCTTTCCAAACAGCTCGTCCGGCTCGGTCAGGCGTTTCCATACATGCGTCTTCTGGTTCTCCCATGCCTCAATGAGACGGCGGCTGTACGCGAGCATTGTTCCGAGAACGTGCTCCGCCATGGGAATACCGTGGATTCCGCGCGAATTGGTCAGCAATATATCGGACCGCGTGAAAATTTCATTTGCGAGAAGTTGTTCAACACCGGCGCTGTATGTGTGAATCCATTGTAGATGCGGCATTTGGGGGAGCAGGTTTTTCATATCCATTTGTGAATCGTAGCCCAATAGGATATGAACATCAGCAAGTGCATCTCCGGCTTCCTTTGGACGTATACATCTGAGATGACAATCCGAATGGCTTTGATGGATCAGTTCCATCTGTTTATCACTCAGCTTCACAAATGATAATATTTGAAGTGTCATCTGTGGCTCCTTTTGTTCGGATGACTTTTCTATAATAGTGACTATTCGATATAAGAGTTAAAAATCCTTTTTGATTAGTTGACCTATTATCTCCAACGTGGTAGTATACGGTCATATTAGTTCTTTAATTGACTAAAGGATAAGAAGGGATTACATGGAGAAATATACAGCTGATTATCTAACGATCGCATTGCCAAAGGGAAAGTTGTTCTCTTTGTCCGCGCGCCTGTTTGAAAAAATTGGAATCACGGCGGAGCATATGAGTGAAAAATCGCGTAAACTCGTGATTTCAAATCATGATCTCAAGGTTCAATTTATCATCACGAAAACGTCGGATGTACCCACTTATGTAGAATATGGCGCAGCAGATATCGGCATTATCGGCAAGGATGTGCTCCTGGAATCTGGACAGGATGTCTATGAACTGCTCGATCTTGGCTTTGGAAAGTGCCGTTTGATGATGGCTGTACCACGCGAAGAAAAGCGAGCTCATCTTATGGATTACGCACATACAAGGGTGGCGACCAAGTATCCCAATATTGCAGAGCAATTCTTTGCCCGACAGGGAATGCAGATGGAGTATATAAAGCTGAACGGTTCGATTGAGCTTGGACCTATCGTTGGGCTTTCCGAGAGCATCGTCGATATTGTGGAAACTGGGACAACACTGGTCGAAAACGATTTGGAAGAAATTGCACACATCATGGATGTCAGTGCACGTCTTATTGTCAACCGCGTGAGCTTCAAGCTGAAATTCGACCGTATCTATAAAATTGTAAACGATCTGAAACAGATTCTGGAAAGTGGGGAAATCTGATGAATATCGTTTCTGTTGCAGATATTGGAATAGAGGTAGCCGAGCGTTTGCTCAAGAAAAAAGCATTTGATGAGCTTACATTGAACGATCGTATTCGACAGAGTAATGTGGAAATCTTTGGTGAGGACCTTTCTCCGACAGATCTCGTTCATCGTATTGTCCAAGATGTTCGATACAAGGGGGATGAGGCTCTTTTCCACTATACGAAATTACTGGATCATGTGGACTTGACACCGAAGAATTTGATGGTGTCCGAGGAAGAGTTTCAGGCGGCTGAACGCAGTGTCCATCCGGACGTTGTTGCCTCGCTCAAGAAGGCTGCCGACAACATCTTTTCGTATCATGAGGAACAAAAACCGCGCTCATGGATGACGTATCGCGCGCATGGCTCAATTCTTGGACAGGAGGTTCTTCCGCTCTCCCGTGTCGGCATCTACGTTCCGGGAGGGACGGCGGCATATCCTTCGTCGGTTCTAATGAATGCGATTCCGGCTCTTGTCGCGGGCGTTGGAGAAATCATTATGGCTGTCCCGACGAAGGATGGAATTATCAACCCCTACGTTCTCGTGGCAGCTCATTTCCTTGGCATCGATAAGATATTCAAAATGGGGGGAGCACAGGCAATCGCGGCGATGGCGTATGGGACAGAGATTGTTCCGCGTGTCGATAAGATTACGGGACCCGGAAATATCTTTGTCACCCTTGCCAAAAAAGAAGTATACGGTCATGTAGACATTGATATGCTTGCGGGACCAAGCGAGATCTTGATTCTCGCAGATGACAGCGCATCCCCCCAATACATCGCAGCCGATCTCCTCAGCCAGGCAGAGCACGATCCGCTTGCCTCAAGTATTCTCATCACCGATGACCGGTCATTGGCAGAGAACACGATGAGCGAAGTGCAGCGTCAGCTGGAAGTGCTTCCGCGCAAGGACATCGCGGGTGCTTCGATCGAAGATAATGGACATATCATTGTGACCGAGAATATGGAACAGGCAATAGCTCTTGCAAATGTATCGGGACCTGAGCATATGGAACTTCTCGTAAAAGAGCCTTTTCATATGCTGCCTCAGATCAGATGTGCAGGTGCCATCTTCGTTGGAGCGTATTCGCCGGAACCGCTTGGGGATTATTTCGCGGGCCCCAATCATGTGCTGCCGACGGGTGGTACGGCACGCTTCTATTCCGTTTTGAACGTCGAGACCTTTATGAAGCGTACGAGTATTATCTCTTATACGCAGAGGGCGCTTGACGAGGTCAGTGATGATATTATCCGTCTTGCTGAGGCAGAAGGACTTGATGCCCACGCACGTGCCATTCAGATCAGGAGGGGAGAACATGCTGAATTATCGTGACGGCTTGGCGTCCATGCCAAGGTATGACACGCGCGAATTGGATTGGCGTATTAAAGTAAATGCCAACGAATCCAATATTGGACTGCCTCCCTTGGTAGAGGAGCGTATTATGTCGCGCCTATCACGCGTGGCTTTTGCACGCTATCCCGATGAAGAATACCATTTGCTCTGTGAGCAGATTGGAGAGACGTACGGTTACCATACGGAAAACATTATCATAGGAAATGGCTCCAGTGAAATCATAGAGAAGGCATTCTATGCTTTTGGAGGCGACAAAGACCATAAGATTGTTTATCCGATGCCTTCATTCTCTATGTATGGAATCTATGCTGCTTCAGCGGATGCAGAGGGGGTTGCTGTTTCGCTGCGAGATGATTTTACACTGGATGTAGACGCGTTTATTCAGACGGTCAATCAAAATGAGGCCTCCCTCGCGGTTATCTGCAATCCGAATAATCCGACAGGGCAGGTATTGACGATTGAAGAGATTGAACATATTGCAGAGAATATTTCATGTGCATTTCTGATTGATGAAGCATATGTCGAGTTTTATGGAAATACATCCATTCCTCTTCTGGAAAAATATCCGCATATGATGATTGCACGTACCTTT
>CALALM010000257.1 GCA_937925565.1 uncultured Centipeda sp. | reverse complement strand
CCGGAGATCAATGATCCGGGCGACAGTTACACTTGTCAGGTCGAAGCAGGACGGGTAGATGACCAAGGCAGATTCAAATTGCTCATATGGCATCAAGTATCGCGGAAGCTGTGGGATGGGACTTGGATCAGTTCCGAGCGCCATGTGGTCTTTGACGGCACGAACATAGAGCCGTGGAGCGAGGAATCCAAAACATCGTGGAAAGATCCTGTCACGGGCGAAACACAACGGTCTCACACGAAATGGACTGCACCGGATTACAGTGTCCGCTATCCGCTCCATGACGGAATGTATATGCGCTTTCCTGCAAATCTTGACTATCTTATCTCTGGGAAAAAGTACATTTCAAAGATTTACAGTGCGAAGAATGAGCTGCTCATGGAACTGGAAACGAATCCGACTGCCCGTACGAGCCTCTGCCCGCTTGGACACGGGAAATATCTGGTCAGCACGGGATCACCCTTATATTTATGGAAAGACGGTCAGCTTACGGAACTGTTGCGTGGATGCTACAACTACCGTCTGCGCAGGATGAATCATCTCGGAAAATGGAAAAAAGCAGGAGGTCTTTGATATGGATCAGATTTTGACAATACGTCTGTATGCGGCGGGCATTGGCATCGTAGTCGGAGAGTTTCTCGGTAGCTTCGACGATCTGCTCTATGCCCTCGTTGTGTTTGTGGCAACGGATTACGTTACAGGTGTTCTCCGTGCGATTGTGGAAAAGAAACTGTCCAGTGCGATAGGGTTCAAGGGGATTTGTAAGAAGGTCTGCATCTTCACCTTTGTGGGCGTGGCGAATGTGTTAGATGTTCACATCATCGGCAGCGGGTGCGTCCTGCGTTCCGCCGTGATATTCTTCTACATCTCGAATGAAGGAATTTCCATCATCGAGAATGCGACGAGGATAGGGCTTCCTGTGCCGCAAAAACTTCAAGATATGATATTGCAGCTACAAGGCAATAACGTTGCAAACAAGAAAGGGGAGAAGAACAAATGAAAGTATTTCTGAACCCGGGGCACGCCCCGAATGGAAATCCGGATCCTGGTGCTTGCGGATGTGGACTCAGAGAGTGCGACATCGCAAAGAGCATCGCTGATCTCGTTGAGAGCTATCTCACGGCAGCGGGTGTGGAGGTCGTCGGCAATCTACAGAGCGATGGTCTATATGACATCGTCTCCGCTTCCAATCGTACAGACGCAGACGTATTCATCTCCATCCACTGCAATGCGTGCAACGGCAATGCAAACGGGACGGAGGTCTGGCACTACTACGGAAGCGGCGAGGGAGAAAAGCTGGCAGACTGCATCCAGAATCAGATTGTGGATGCGCTCGGAACTGTGGATCGTGGCGTGAAGGGGGCAAAGCCCGGTGTCAACGGTTTGTATGTTCTCAACAACACTGACGCGGTCGCCGTCCTCGTTGAGCTCGCCTTTATCGACAATGAAAGCGATGCGGCACTCTTGCGAGAGCGGCAAGACGAATTTGCCCGTGCCATTGCACGCGGCGTGACTGACTACGAAGCACAGTGAGGTGATTCACAATGCTTGAACGGACATGGACGGCGGTCACAGCGCATAAGACTGCCTTGCTCGCCATCCTCCTCATTCTGCTCCTATTGATTCTGTGCATTTCTTTTTCAAGAGAAAAGCAGACAACCGCCGAAAAGCCCGCCGTTATGACGCAGGAGCAGACGCAGGATGCGGAGCGGCTACGGGCGCAGCTCGACATCTCGCGTGCCAATGTGGACGCACTCCAAAAGCGTCTCACTGAGGCACAAGCGGGGCAACGTACGCCGACAACGACGTACTATGTGAGTGCTCCAACGGTCGAGCGAGCGGCGCAGGTGGTTGAGCGGCAGATCAGAGAGGACG
>CALALM010000256.1 GCA_937925565.1 uncultured Centipeda sp. | reverse complement strand
ACCGCTTTCGGAGGAAGGGCGCGCACAGGCAGAGACGCTCGGACGGAATCTCGTGCTCGACCACGCGGATGCCATCTATGCGAGCGACCTCACGCGTGCAATCGAGACAGCGACACCTCTTGCCAAACGGTTCGGTTTGACGGTTATGCCAGACCCATTGCTGCGCGAACTCAATTTCGGGGCATGGGAGGGTCGTAATTTTCAGGATGTCAATGCGGAATCTCCGGATGCGATGAAGCGCTTTTACAGTGATCCGGAACGTGTCGATATTCCAAACAGCGAGCCGTTTCCCGACTTTCAAAAGCGCGTAGCAGGGCGTGTACGTGAGATCGTCCTTGAGCAGCGCGGGAAACGTATCATTATCGTCTCACATGGAGCGTCCATCCGCATTCTGCTCGCCGACATCCTGTTCATGCCGATTCGTTCCATCTGGCATGTATCCCAGCTCAATACGGCGGTCAATAAGATTCGCTTTGAGGACGATGGCTTTGCCGTTGTCACACTTATGAACGATACGTCTCATTTGCGCACGGGGGAGGCACGATGAATCTCCTTGCCGTGGGGATTGGTGGAGCGATTGGAGCCGTCTGCCGCTATCTCCTCGGGCAGATGATTCCGAAGATGGAGAGCGGATTTCCCCTTGGTACATTTGCTGTCAATGTGATTGGATGCTTCGCTATCGGTCTGATTGTCGCCATGGTTGGAAAGCACAGCGACATTGACCCGCGCCTTGTTCTCTTTTTGCAGACGGGGATCTGCGGCGGCTTCACAACATTTTCGACATTCTCTCTTGAGACGTTGGCTCTGATTGAGGAGGGGTGTTTTGCCGTCGGCGTTCTCTACATCGCCTTGAGCGTATTGCTCGGTCTTCTTTCACTTTTGGCAGCAAAAAATTTGGTTGGCGGCTGGCATTTGTAAGAGAAAATAAATTTTTTATTTGCGCGTAAGAGATTGGCGTGTTATACTGTTCTACAGATTGTGTGGATAGGATTCTGTATATGTGGATTTATTGAGAATCAATATACGCTTTGGTGAGGTCTATGGAGGTTATCTTAGCTGAACATTTGGGCTTCTGCTATGGTGTGAAGCGCGCCATTGAGATCGCCCGACAGAATGCCTCCTCGGATGGTTCTTCCAGTACGCTTGGTCCGATCATTCATAATCCGCAGATGGTGGAGCGCCTGAAAAATGAGGGCGTTGGCACCGTCGGCTCCCTCGAGGAGATGGACGATGGACTCATTATCATCCGCTCGCACGGGGTGGGACCAAAGGTGTATGAGGAGGCGGAGTCACGCGGTTTAGAACTCGTGGATGCGACGTGTCCACACGTCAAAAAGGCGCAGCTCTCGGCAAAACTGTTATCCGAGGAAGGCTATACAGTTGTAATCGTCGGAGAGAAGAACCATCCGGAGGTCAAGAGTATCTTCGAATGGACGGCACAGGACGCCTATATTATCGAGACCGAGGAGGAGGCAAACGCACTCCCGCGCATCGGAAAGCTTGGGATCGTTTCACAGACGACATTTTCGGGAGATCGCTTTCGGAGCATCGTGTCCTGTCTTTTGGAAAAGTCACGTGAGATCAAGATTCTACGCACCATATGCACGGCGACGGATCTGCGCCAGGCAGCGGCTTTGGATCTTGCCGAGAAGGTGGACGTGATGCTTGTCATCGGCGGCAAGAATAGTGCGAATACAACGCGGCTTGCCCAGTTATGCGCCACAAAGTGTAAAACATATCACATCGAGACTGTGGAAGAACTGCAGGACGATTGGATTAAAGATGTTAATAAAATTGGTATTACAGCCGGTGCTTCTACACCGGACTGGATTATCAAGGAGGTTTATAAACAGTGTCAGAGCAGAG
>CALALM010000255.1 GCA_937925565.1 uncultured Centipeda sp. | reverse complement strand
GATCGAGCCCGTAGAAATTCCGCCCCGTCGGCAGTACATCGACGCCATTTGTCGTCGGTGCCCCCGCAGGGCTCGGTTCGATATATCTGCCCATGAGTGCCCGCAGCATTTCCGTGATCTCTCCTTCTGTCCGGCGCAGACGCGGCACTATGTCCGTCACAATCTCGTGCAGTGCATGGGCAAATGCGGCACGCTCCTCGGCAAAGGATGCGGCAATAACAGGGAGCCTCATCGCCCGCTCGACCGCCTCCGGCGCATAGTCATGTGCACCGAGGAAGGAGATCAGCGCACGCATCTCCGTCTCGACCGCATCCAGCTTTCTGCCGTAGGTCATGCCGTCCGATGTCATACGCTCGCTGTGCGTGAGCAGATCCTCATAGTCATAGCCCGCCTGCTCTGCAATAAGACGGATAAGCGACTTCTCCCCGCCGTGCTCCATGCGAACGAGCGCGCACAAAAAGTCGATGATCTGCTCCCCCTCGGGCATGCGCCCGAGGATATGCAGCCCCGTGCGGATCTGCATATTCTTGATGTCCGTCACATAGTTGTGAAGCGCTGCTGCATAGTCGTCGAAGTTCGCGCCCTCTTCGATCTCATCCTCGAAGTGACAGGCAGCAGCCTTCTCTCGGACAAGCATCTGCGCAGCCTCTATATTGTCCGGCTGTGACGCACGAAAATGAACGTATTCATCGAGCGCCTGTTCAAGCTCTGCCAGCTCCTCAAATTCGCCCGCCATCTCCATCGGTGGCGAGAGATGACTAATCAGGCATGCCGCACCGCGCCGCTTTGCCTGCAACCCCTCCCCGACAATCGTGATCCAGTAGGGATAGATGTCCGGCAGGTCGCCGAGCGACACATCGGGGTAGCAGGCATTCGAGAGCCCCGTCCCCTTGCCGGGCAGCCACTCAAGCGAGCCATGCGTCCCAACGTGAATCACCGCGTCCGCCTTCCAGATGTCGCGCAGCCAATGATAGTAACCAATGTAGTGATGTGTCGGCGCAGCATCGGGCGAGTGCAGGAGCTTGCCGGGATCCTCGCCGAAGCCGCGCGGCGGCTGCACCGTGATAAAGATATTTCCATTCAGCATGCCCGGAATGAGGAGCGCACCGTCGTAATTGAATACGTCCCCCGGAGCCTCCCCCCAGTCCCGCACAAGCTGCACACGCACCTGCTCGGGCAGTTCCTTGAAGAACGCCCCGTACTGCGCCGCCGTCAGCTGCCCGTCGGCAGCCTTTGCCTGCTCCACACTCATAAAGCGGCGGTCGTTCGTCGCGTGATCCGTCAGCAGCTTCATAAACGCCTTGCTGCTCTCAGGAATCTCATCTATGACATAGCCGGCTGCGCGCATCGCCGTGAGCAGACGGAGCACGCTCTCGGGGGAATCCAGTCCCGCCGCACTGCCGATGTTTGAATTCGTCGGCGGATAGTTGTGAAAGACAACGGCAATCTTCTTCTCCGCATTCGGCTTATGCCGCAGTGCCGCCCATTTCCGCGCCTTGCATGCGATCCGCTCCATGCGCTCATCGAGCGCCGCATAGCTGATCTCTCCGCTCTCGTCGCGCACCTTCGCTGCAATCGGTACGGCATGGATCACACCGTCAAACTCCGGCATGGCGACACTCATCGAAACTTCCATGGGGTCAAGCCCCGCCGGAGATTTCTCCCACTCCTCCTTCGGAGCGAGCACCGTGTACGCCTCGAGGACGGGAACCCCGAGCGCATAGAGATCCTCGATGCGCGTTCCGCCCGCCTTGATGGAGAACTTCATCGTGCTGATGATGACATCGACAAAGGGATGCCCATCCCTGCAAAAATATTTCTCGATCGCCGCCATCAGCGTCGGCGACTCCACGCGTTCATCGCGGTAGGAATTCGAGAACACAGCGACCGCATTCATCCCCTCCGCCTCGATTGCACGGACGAGTGCCGCATGATAGGTAAAGTCTCCCGTAATCCATTCCGAGCGGTAGAAAATCACGCCGACCGTCGGACGCCCCTCCGTATAGTGGGACGCGAGATAGCCCGCAATGTCCTCGGGATCCCCCGCCCAGTTTGGATGGTAGACACCGTTCCACGCAAGCGGCGCGGGCGGCTCTGCTGTGCAGGAAAGCCCCCCGAACTCCCTGCCGAGCCAGAGAAAAAGATTGCGCATATTCTCCTCGCCGTCATAGCGAAAATATGCCCACGCCGTCCGGATCTGCTCCTCCGAAAAGCCATACGTCACCTTATCGTGCTCTGCGTTGTCCACGACGATCAGATGCGGCATCCGATTCCTCTGCAGATCGCGCGATGCCTTCTTTAGAAAGTCATTGTCCAATCCTGTGCCCATCCAGAGGAAAAGATGAAGATCCGCATCTGCGCGCATCGCATTCCAATCATCCATGCCGCTGACAGAGCACACGCACACCTCGGGTTCCTCCATATAGGCGGCGCATCGGCGCGCGAGCACGCGAACACGCAGGATGTTCGTATAGACTGCTATCCTCATATCGTCCCTCCTGCCGGCAATTTCTCTGCCCTTGCACAGACCGCGTCCACCAGAAATACTGCCATTGCCTGCATATAGTCCTCCCCCGCCTGCCGCTCCGCAGGCAGCGGAACATCGGCGCAGCGTGCCATCTCCGTGAGAAAATACGCTCCTGCCGCGTGCGTCTCCTCCTCCGTGAGCAGCCCCCACAGGAACTCGTCATAGAGGTGGATATAGCTCACGCCGAGCGCAAAACCCCCCGAACATGCTCCGATCTCATGGAGAATGTGCAGGAAACGCGGCTTGATCAGGTGCACGTCCTGCATCCGCCGCTCATAGTCACGCCAGAGCGTGTCGCCTGTAATCCCGAAACGGCGCAGACGGCGCAGGAGGTTATGCTGATGTTCGGGCGTCAGCCCCGACTGCTTTTCCAGCGTCTCCTTGACGGCAGCGATGACCGCCTGACCGATCAACTCGCCGAGCTTGGAGTGTTTGCCCGCCCCCTCAAAATAGAGCGGCGACTCCGTATTGGCAACGACGATGGTCTGATCGGTGCCCGAGCCCGTGGCAAGCCCGCAGGAGTATCGGCTCTCCGCCATGAGTTCCTGCAGTGCCGCCGTCTTTGCCTCCGTACACGTAACAAGGGCGCGCGCGAGAATCCCCGGCGGCAGATCGGCATCGATCACGAGAATGATGTTGATCGTCCCACATTTCTTCGGTACCGTCTTGTAATAAGATGCCGGGTCGCCAACGCGTCCGCCGTTCGTCTCCACGCCCCCCGTCACAAGGGCAGTCACCGTGAGTTCCTTGTAGCTGCGCGACTGCACGGAGACATTCTCCATCTGTGCGGCAGTTCCCATCCCCGTCGTGCGGTCAGGATCCAGCCCGATCCTCTGCGCGACGATACGCATGCTCTCCACATAGGTGTCCGCAAACGTCTCGCAGGGCATGCCCGCTCCCTGCGTCATGTCGCGGTTGAACACCGCCGTAAAGTCCTCATGATACCCGCCGTTATACAGCGAGGTGCTGAGCACCTTGCGCGGACCGGAAAAGAACAGCGCGATGCTCTTGTCATAGCGGTAGGCTACGTCTCCCGTTGTCAGTTTGGTCAGTTCCATGCGCTCTCTGTGCCTCCTGCCGCTCACGACTGCACCGCACGGGATGCGCGGACAATCTCCAGTACGCCCTCTGCCGAGAGCCGTTCCAATGTATAATACTGCGCCGCCATCCGACGCGCAAGTTCCGGTGCAACACCGACGCGCGGAACGGAATGCTCCGTATCGAGAACAAGGGTAAGTGCCGCGGTTTCCGCGATCTCCTCGGCAGCACGCAGGGCACGCTGCACGCCCGCATCTCCCTCTTTGGTATTTGTGCGTCCGTCTGTGACGAGGACAAGCACCGTCTTCTCGCTGCCCTTGCGCTCCAGTTCACGCAGTGTCCGATGTGCATGGGCAAGCCCCTCGGCAAGCGGCGTCCGCCCGCCCGTCGGCAGGTCGCGCAATGCTCTTTCCGCCAGCTCCACGCTGCGCGTCATCGGCAGGAGCGTCTCTGCACGATCCCGCCGAAAGGCAATGAGCCCAACACAGTCACGCTTTTGGTATGCCTCCCGCAGGAGGGCAAGGATGGCCCCCTTCACCGTCCGCATGCGTTCGCGTGCGCCCATCGACCCACTCGCATCAACGAGGAACAGGATGTGCGCCGCCGACCGCTTCGCACGCACCCAGACGCGCACATCCTCGGGATGGATCACAACCGCCTGCCCCCCTCTTCGTGTGCGCTGGTGCGGAGCTGCCGCACGCAGTGTAGCGGAGAGCGCAAGATCGAGGCGCGCACCGCGCCGCGGCAGATCCGTACGCAGACCACGCCCGTCCGCCGTATGAATCTGAATGATGTCACGCCTGCCGCTCTTCCCGCCCTGCGCCCGCATCGTCATGGAGAGAAGCGAGAGCCGTGCCATAACATTTTCGAGCGGAGCGGCGACCCGATCCTCATCCTCCGCACACGGCTCATCCTCCTCCGATGGAGGCGGGTCATCTGCTCCGTCCTGTGGTTCGTTCTCCTGCGTATGCTCCTGAGGCGCTTGTGCATCTCCATCGTTCTGCGGGGGAGTGGGTTCCTGCAGCTCATTGGGAAGATCATCCTGCTCCTGCTCCGGCGCATTCCCGTCACTCGGAGGCGGCAGCGGCTGCTGCTCCTCCTGCGGGCGGCTCATCCGATGCACGAGCACGAATACCGCAGCCTCCTCCACATCTTCGGGCATGACGAACGATCTGCCCGCCAGTGCCGCAATCGCGCGTGCCGCCTCAATCAGATAGAGCTCCGCACGGTTGCCGACACAGTGCGCACGCGCAGCACAGGCAGCTGCAAAGCGAAGAATGGCTGACGGTGCCTCCACACGCGGCAGCAAGTCACGTGCGCGGCAGATCATCGTCCCGAATGCCTCCTCCTGTGCGGCGTAGGAGGCACGAAATACTGCCGAGTCGCGCTCATAGGCAAGGACACGCGCCACAATCTCCCTGCACTGCGCAGCGTCTTCGATCTCCTCCATCGCTGCAAACATCCCGAACGAATCCAGCAGTGCAGAGCGGAGCGTGCCCTCTGCGGGATCCATCGTTCCGACAGGCGTATAGGAAACATCCTCGGTAAACGAAAGCCCGTCCCGCTCAAGGTGAAAGAAGCCGTCTCCCGCGCATTTCAGCACAGTGGACAGAATGTCCTCCCGCAGGAGATTGACCTCATCCATATAGAGGATGGTATCGTGTGCACGATGCAACAGCCCGTGCCGCAGCTGCCGCTCCCCTTTTTGGAGTGCCGTCTCCATATCGATTGTGCCGAAGATCATATCCTCCGAGGCTCCAAGCGGCAGCTCCATAATTTGTCCTGTCGGTGTAAAGGGTGCAGTTGCACGAACGAGAACAGACTTTGCCGTGCCGCGTGTACCGGAGATCAAAAGCCCGCCTGCACGCGGATTGACAAGTGCAATCGAAAGCGCGCGCCGTGCATGCTCCTGTCCGACAATGGCAGTCAACGGATAACGCGGGATATTCAAAATCTTTCCTCCGAAAAAAGTTTTATGCGCTTTCTCCCAAGATCGCATCCACCGCAGTCCAGTCGACCGCGCCCTCCTCGAACGGGCGGCGACGCATGCGATGTGCGAGGACGAGCCGGCTGACACGCTGCAGATCCTCCGCTGTAACCGCACTGCGCCCTGCAAGTGCCGCATGTGCAATGCCCGCCTTGATGAGCGTGATGTCTGCGCGGTGCCCGTCGACCCCGAGCGTCAGTGAGATCCGCGCCGCGTAGTCAAGGACAGCATCCGGCACCGTCACATGTGGAACACGTGCACGCGCCTCAAGAATCTGCGTGCGCAGGTGATCCTGCTCTGCCGC
Organism: uncultured Centipeda sp.; assembly: GCA_937925565.1. Taxonomy (GTDB): domain Bacteria; phylum Bacillota; class Negativicutes; order Selenomonadales; family Selenomonadaceae; genus Centipeda. The sequence continues at coordinate 278 of CALALM010000255.1, read as the reverse complement.
ATACATTTCCGCAAAGCCATCGGGATCACGTTCGTAGGCGATGCGGCGGCGGATAACCTCGACGCGCGTCTCTGCCTCGCGTTCCCCCGCGACAGTCACGGAAAGCGCAAAACGATCGAGAAGCTGCGGACGGATGTCCCCCTCCTCCGGATTCATCGTCCCAATGAGGACAAAACGCGCCGGATGCGCATAAGAGATCCCCTCGCGCTCGACGGTATTGACCCCCATCGCCGCAGAGTCGAGCAGAATGTCGACGATATGATCCTCGAGCAGATTGA
>CALALM010000254.1 GCA_937925565.1 uncultured Centipeda sp. | reverse complement strand
CGGCATCCTTATAGTCGATATGATCCACCTTGTCCACGCAGAACGAGCAGACCTTACGACGAGGCTTACGGCCCCGATCTCGTTTCATCATTTCGCTGTCCCTCCTTATTACGGGATATACTGAGCGTCACACGCTCAGAATGGAATGTCGTCGTCAGGAATCACGGGTCCCATCATGCCCGGCGCCGCGCCGCCTGCCGCGGGCGCTGCACCACGATCCATCGGCGCGTCATAGCCGCCCGAGGAATTGCCGGCATTCTTCGAGTCGAGAAACTCCACATTGTCCGCCACAACGTCCGTCGCGTACTTGCGCTGTCCGTCATTGCCGTCGTAGCTGCGCACCTGAATACGCCCCTCCACGCCGACGCGGCGTCCCTTTGTCAGATTGTTTCCGCAGATCTCGGCAAGTTTTTCCCAGCAGGTGACGGGAATGAAGTCCGCCGTCTGCTGTCCTTCCTGCTGCGCTGCCCGCGAAAAGCGCCGATCCACCGCAATCGTGAAGCGGCAGAACGCCTTTCCGCTCTGTGTGTAGCGAATCTCCGGGTCGCGCGCAAGGCGACCGATCAATATGACTCTGTTCATGGATTTCTCTCTCCTGCATGGAAGCCCGTCAAATGATTACTCCTCGACGCCGTCCGCGCGGACGATCATGTGCTTCAAAAGCTCGTCCGTGATCTTCATCACGCGGTCGCACTCAGCGACGCAGGCGGGCTCTGCATTGACGTACAGCAGAACGTAGTATCCTTCACTATTGTCCTTGATCTCATAGGCTAGGCGCTTCTTGCCCCAGCGGTCCTCTTTCTCAATCTTACCGCCGTTTGCCTGAATGAGCTTTGTGAACTTCTCGATGACGGCGTTTGTCGCTTCTTCCTCCATCGGCTTCACAATAAATATGACTTCGTACAATCTCACGAAATCACCTCCTCTTCGGTCTATGGCCATCACTTGGCGTGTGGCAGAGTTATTCTTTGCGAGCGCGCACGAAAGACGCGCACGCTCACGCGACAGGGGTTAGTATAACATGTTTAGTGGCGACACGCAAGGGGGTTTAATCATTCCCGTTAAAACTCCAGGTGGATCGTTCGTCCATGAGCGGGTCACTGCGGTCAATCCTATCGCCGAACACGGACGTAATATCTATTCCATCTCACTCACCCAACTCCGCGAGGGTCTTTCCTCCATACAGTCCTGCCCAATCATCCGCAAATGCCTGCACCGCATCCTTCACAACTTTCTTGGCAAAGATCTCACGCAGGACGCTGGGACCGGCGGTGACGGAGTGCGCGCCCGCGAGGATGGCGCGGTCGATCTGGGCGGGCTGTTTGAAGCTCGCCGCGAGGATCTCCGTCTCATAGCCGTAATGATGGATGATGCCGGCAATGTTGCCGATAACATTCGCTGCATCGAGTCCGAGTGCTTCCATGCGGTTGAAATACGGTGCGATGCAGTCCGCGCCCGCCTCAAGTGCAAGAAACGCCTGATCTATCCCGTAGACCGCTGTCGCGGTTACGTTTGCGCCCTGCCGTTTGAGCGCCTTCATGACCTTGATGCCCGCAAAGTCAGTCGGCACCTTGATATAGACCTTCTCATCCACATGACGAAACACGGCTTCCACGTCGCGCATCATGCCGTCGTAGTCCCGCGCTGTCACCTGAATGTGCAGCGGACGTAGGCCGCCGATGATGGAACGAATCTCACGCATATGCGCAAAGAACGGAATTGCCCCTTCTTTTTTGATAATGGTCGGATTGCTTGTCACGCCCGCAATGGGGAGGTATTCGGAAAGTTCGCGAATCTCATCGAGGTTTGCGGTGTCGAGTAAGTATTTCATATGTGCTCCTTTCAAAATATGCACAAAAGCCCACCTTTCACATGACAGGTGAGCTTTTGTGTTTATTTACGCATCGAGTGCTTTACGCATATCGGCAATGAGCTGAATGCCGCCGTCCACATCGCCGTCGATGATCTTCTTGACAACCGCGCTGCCGACGATGACGCCGTCCGCCTGCTTGCCCGCGCGTGCCGCCGCCTCGGGCGTTCCGATGCCGAAGCCGATCGCGAGCGGTACGTCTGTATAACGGCGTGCCGCCTTACAGACGCTGCCGATGATGGAGTAGTCAATCTCCTTGACACCCGTGACACCATAGTTCGAGATACAGTAGATGAAGCCGCGCGCGTCCTTGCACGTCTCCTCCATGCGCTCCCCGGTCGTTCCGGGCGTGATGAACTCGGTCAGCGTGAAGTCGTGCGCGGCACAGATGCGGCGCATATCGGCAGACTCCTCGTGCGGCACGTCGGGGAAGATCACGCCGTCCATACCCGCCGCCTTGAAATCTGTGACGAACTTCTCAAAGCCGTAGTGATGCACCATGTTGATGTAGCCCATGCCGATGAGCGGAATCTCCGAGTGCTTGCGGATCTCCTTGACGACCTCAAGCGCCTTCTTCATCGTCATGCCGTTTTTGAGGGCAATAACACTCGCCTCCTGAATGACGGGACCATCCGCCATCGGGTCGGAAAAGGGAAGCCCAAGCTCGATCACATCTGCGCCCGCCTTCTCGGCACGGCGCACAATGTCCACGGTCGCCGCTGCGCTCGGGCAGCCCGCCGTCACATAGATATAAAGCCCTGTTCTTCCTTCGGCACGGAGTTTCCTGAGTTTTTCATCCAGACGCGTGCTCATGCGATATCCTCCCCCAGTTCCTTTGCGACCATCTGCACGTCCTTATCGCCGCGTCCCGAGAGGCAGACGACGATGTTTTCGCCCGCTTTGGTGGTCGGGATCAGCGTTTCGAGATACGCGAGCGCGTGCGAGCTCTCGAGCGCGGGGATGATGCCCTCGATGCGTGAAAGACGCTGAAACGCCGCGAGTGCTTCTTTGTCTGTCACAGAAACATAGGTGACAATGCCCTTGTCCTTGAAGAAGGAATGCTCGGGACCGACCCCGGGGTAGTCCAGACCTGCCGAGATGCTGTACGCCTCGACGACCTGTCCGTCCTCGTCCTGCAGGAGATAGCTGTATGCGCCATGCAGGATGCCGGGCGTGCCCGCGCCGCTGAGGGTCTTCGCGTTGTCCCCGTCCGCATCGCCGCGTCCGCCCCCCTCGACGCAGAACTTCTTCACATCCGCATCGTTACGGAAGTCGTAGAACGTCCCGATGGCATTGCTGCCGCCGCCGATGCAGGCGATAAGGTAGTCGGGCTTTCCATCAAAACGATCTTTTGCCTGTGCACGGATCTCCTCGCCGATGACCTTCTGAAAGTCGCGCACCATCTCGGGGTACGGATGCGGCCCGACCGCCGAGCCGATGACATAGTAGGTGTCCGTGATGTTCGTCGCCCAGTAGCGGATCGCCTCACTCGTCGCGTCCTTGAGCGTGCCCGTGCCGCTCGAGACGGGGATGACCGTCGCCCCGAGGAGACGCATGCGGAAGACGTTGAGTCGCTGGCGCTCCACATCGACCTCACCCATAAAGATGTGACACTCCATGCCGAAGAGCGCCGCGACCGTCGCCGTCGCAACGCCGTGCTGCCCTGCGCCCGTCTCCGCAACGATACGTTTCTTGCCCATGCGCCTCGCCAGGAGTGCCTGTCCGAGCGCGTTGTTGATCTTGTGTGCGCCCGTATGGAGAAGGTCTTCGCGCTTGAGGTAAATATTTGCCTTGCCGTAATGCTTCGTCAGGCGCTCGGCAAAGTAGAGATTCGTCGGACGCCCTGCGTAATCGCGGAGATAGCTGCGAAACTCCGTGAGGAAGTCCTCATCCGCGCGATATTTCAGGTATGCAGTCTCCAACTCGTTCAGCGCGGGCATCGCGATCTCGGGCACATACTGCCCGCCGTAGTCGCCGAATCTTCCCTTCTTGTTCATGTATCATTGCTCCTTTATTCCAACTTCGGATAGTTCTCTCGCAAATGCGCCAATATCGGCAGCACGTACCAGTCCCTCGCCCACGAGTACGCC